>JBNMPQ010000093.1:0-9508 GCA_051276935.1 Oleispira sp.
TAAAAAAGCGGCCTTCGAGCCGCTTTTTTTGTTTGCGCATTCCACACCGAGCTTTATAATTAAGCAGTTATATAGTTTCACACCCTCGTAAGGCGCCACAATATAATGAGCAAAATACCCGTTAAAGATGTTACTCCCGCAGATAAATCTTTATATGCTCCTCAAGAAAAGATTCAAGTTCGTGAGATTCATGGTGTATTCCAAAAAATTCGTTCTTATAGCCTATGGGGTTTAATGGCGATGTTTTTTGCGACCTCATGGATAAATTGGGGAGATAGACAAGCGATCTTATTTGATTTACCTGCTCGACAATTCCACTTCTTTGGCATCACCTTCTGGCCGCAAGATTTTTTCTTATTAGCGGTTGTACTTATTATCGCCGCCTATGGATTATTTACAATTACCAACCTTGCGGGACGAGTCTGGTGTGGCTATACCTGCCCTCAATCTTCTTGGTCATTTGTTTTTATGTGGATCGAAGAAAAAACAGAAGGCACACGTAACCAGCGAATGAAAATGGACAAGGCCCCGATGAGCCTAGAGAAATTCTTCCGTCGGGGTACAAAGCATGTTTTATGGCTGCTATTGGCCTTAGCAACAGGCTTAACTTTTATTAGTTACTTTTCTCCTATACGAGAATTACTTCCAAATTTATTAAGCTTTAATTTGGGCGGCTGGGAAACTTTCTGGATTGGTTTTTTCGGTTTGGCAACTTACCTTAATGCAGGTTGGTTACGCGAGCAGGTGTGTATTCACATGTGCCCTTATGCACGTTTCCAATCGGTGATGTTTGACGAAGATACACTGATTGTTTCTTATGACGAGAAACGAGGCGAAGGCGAAAAAGGCCGTGGTTCTCGTAAAAAAGGAGTAGACCCACAAGCGGAAGGCTTAGGAGATTGCATTGATTGCTCGTTATGTGTGCAAGTATGCCCTACTGGAATCGACATTCGTGATGGCTTGCAATATCAATGTATCGGTTGCGCCTTATGTATCGATGCCTGCGACTCAATAATGGACCAAATGGGCTATGAGCCTGGTTTAGTCAGTTACACAACGGAAAACAAACTAAAAGGGGGTACAACACACTTCATGCGCCCTCGACTCGTTGGCTACGCATTATTATTACTTATAATGATCGGTGGCTTAGTTTATGCAATTGCTTCTCGAACAGCATTTGAACTGGATATCATTCGTGACCGTGGTGCTTTATATCAAGCCACCCCTAACGATACGATTCAAAATTCATACACGTTAGAGGTAATGAATATGAGCCAAAACGAATCAGAGTATCGTATAAAAGTGGAAGGCCTGAGAAAGTTCATTACGGATATCCCAGAAACGATTATCTTGCACAGTAATGAGTTACGCGCGTACCCGGTAACGATTGAAGTTGATCCTGCTGACCTCGATGTGAGTAGAACAGATTTTGAAATTATAATTTATAACGAAGCAACTCAGGATGAAGTTGCGCGCGAAGAAAGCCGCTTTATTGCGCCTCTCAACTAGCGACTTTACGTATCTATACTAGCACCACCGCCGCCAAGTCGTTACACTTGTCGGCTTCATTATATCGACCCGTATTATTTCTGAGATTACTATGAATTCGCCGTTAAAAAATTCTGATGAGCCGTACACACCTTGGTACAAAGAACCTTGGATGATATTAGTTGCTGGCGTGCCTATTATCGCTGTTTGCTGGGGTATGGTTATTATTACACTGGCCGTTACCGGCAAAGATTCTTTGGTGAGCGATAGCTATTACAGAGATGGGATGGCGTACACAGAGAACAATACCTTTATCGACCGAGCGAAACGCTTGCAGTTAAAAGCCAATATAATTTACAACGATGGTGAAATCCGTGCGACGGTTACGGGTTATCTCGACGAACAACCGAACTTTTTAAACATTCAACTCATACACCCTACTTTGGAAACCAGAGACGAGACGGTCATGCTTCAGCAGATGAGAGATGGCAGCTATCTTGGATTAGCGATTAACGATCACCTTGGCAAGCGAAAAATTTGGCTTCAAAGTCCAGAGCAAGAGTGGATGATTAAAGATGAAACGCTTATTGAAAACGGTAAGTCATTAACGCTTATTCAATAATCGCAGCATTGAGAATCCAGTAATGAGTCAAAACGTATGCTTTCACTGCGGTGAGATTGCCCTAGAGGGCAATCGCTGGTGCTTAGAGATTGACGGTGAAGAGCAAACGATGTGTTGCCCTGCCTGCAAATCCGTCGCTGAGACTATTATTGGCAGTGGTTTAAAAGACTATTATAGACATCGCACCGCTCTGCCAGAGATTTCTCCCAAGCAAAAGCGCACAGCCAACGGCGACGTTCGGGAAGAACTCAAGTTATACGATGAAATAGCCATTCAACACCCCTTTGTTATTCGTACGACTAATGAACAACACAATATTGAAGCAGAAGCTGTATTGGTAATTTCAGGCATTAGTTGTGCGGCGTGTGGTTGGCTTATTGAACATCGTTTAAATCAATTAGAGCACGTTGTTAGCGCAAACCTAAACCTTACGACCCATCGGCTGATGATCCGCTGGGTCGATGCCGAAATAAAACTGTCGCAAATATTCGAAGAAATTCACCAATTGGGTTACCAGGCCCACCCGTTTTCAGCAACGGAAGCCGAACAGCAAAGGATTCAAGAAAGCAAAACGGCTTTTCGCCGTTTAGCCGTCGCTGGCTTTGCTACCATGCAAGTTATGATGCTCGCCGTACCTTTATATGTAGGAGCATTACAAGGAATTCTCGTTCAATACGAAATATTCTTGCGTGCTGCGTCTATGCTATTTGCGACCTTCGTAGTTTTGTATAGCGCACGTCCGTTTTTTAGCGCGGCCATTAGAGACCTTAAAACACGCCACCTGACAATGGACGTACCCGTCTCTCTTGCCATATTACTGGCTTATTTTGCCAGTGTTTGGAGCACGTTCAATCAGGGGCCAGAAATCTATTTTGACTCAGTCTGTATGTTTACTTTCTTTTTATTAACGGGGCGATTTTTCGAGATGAGAGCGCGTCATCGCATGACGCAAGCCGGTAATAACCTATTAGACTTGATGCCTTCAGCCGCGACCAAGTCTTCTCCTGAAGGCGATATAGTCATTCCTGCAAGTGACATTAAAGTAGGTGATCTATTAATTATTAAGCCAGGGCAACAAATACCGGCAGACGGTATTGTTGAGTCAGGCATTAGCGCAGTCGATGAAGCAGCATTGACGGGGGAGTATCTTCCTATTGATAAATCACCTGGAGATGCCTTAATTGGTGGTACTCATAATGTTGAAAGCCAGCTACTAATGCGCGTTACCGCCACAGGGGTTGATGCAGAGCTGAATACGATTATGCGATTAATGGACCGGGCTCAACAAGAAAAACCAGCTATCGCAATTTTTGCTGATAAAGTCGCTTCTCGTTTTGTGGCGGCCGTTCTTATTATTGCCAGTAGCATCGCCATCGTCTGGAGCTTCATTGATCCTAGCCAAGCCTTTTGGATCACCTTAGCGGTATTAGTAGTCACGTGTCCTTGCGCCCTCTCTTTAGCTACGCCTACCGCTCTTACTGCGGCTACAGCGTCATTAAGAGAACAAGGATTTTTAATCAGTAAAGGCCACGTCTTAGAAGGGTTAAATCAAGTTGATCGTATTGTATTTGACAAAACAGGGACTCTCACGCGCGGTGAGCTCTCACTAGAACAAACCATTCCAGCCTCTACAAATATCTCGTTAAGCGAACATCAAGCGCTGAAGATCGCGGCTACGTTAGAGCAATACAGTAATCATCCCATCGCCCGCGCCTTTAATTCTACTGGTTATTATTCAACTGACAATATCGAACAAATAACAGGAAAAGGCGTGAAGGGGCAGTTAATTAATATTGAACATCAAAAAGATGCTTTTTACCGCATTGGTCGAGCCGATTTTGCCTTTCCTCAACAGCACCTAAATCCTCCTATCGATGACGATCGCCAATGGTTGTTATTAGCCGATAATAATCAGCCACTTTATTGGTTCGCTTTATCCGATAGCCTGCGCCAGGGTGCAGTCCCGATGGTCAAACAATTGAAAGCTTGGGGCATTAAAATATCCATTCTTACCGGTGACCCTAGTGCCCAAGTAGAAGCCGTGGCAACCGCTCTTGATATTGACGATGTACATAAAGGATTAAGCCCCGCAGAAAAGCTAGAATTTGCATCAAATTGGCAACAGCAAGGTGAGCGCCTAATGATGGTAGGAGATGGCATTAACGATGTGCCTACTCTTGCTCGTGCTGATATTGCGGTAGCCATTGGTCAAGCAAGCGATCTAACCAAAACCAATGCAGATGCAGTAATCACAAACAACAATTTAACCACAATATTACATGCGCTCAGTAAAGGAAAAAAATCGAGTAACATTATTCGTCAAAACATTTACTGGGCGCTGTTGTATAATATATTGGCTTTACCTTTAGCTGCCACAGGTTTTATTCCACCTTGGGCCGCCGCCATTGGTATGTCCGTTAGTTCTTTAATCGTAGTGGGTAATGCCTTACGCTTACTGTCACCGAATAAACAAAAATAGAAGGTATTATGGATATTATTTACATACTCATCCCACTCTCAATATTACTGATTGGCCTCGCGGTAACCGTTTTGTTTTGGGCCATTAAGAGTGGTCAGTTTGATGACATGGACTCACCGGCTCACAGCATATTGTTTGATGACGACGATCAGCTGAAAAAATGATTGAACCCTTATCATTGGTCACAGCTTTTTTACTAGGTTTAATGGGCGCCAGCCATTGTATGGTTATGTGCGGAGGTATCGCAGCGGCCGCAAGCTCGGCCTCTCCTCGTAAAAACAGTCTTTCATTTTTACTCCTATTTAATTTTGGCCGTATCACTAGCTACAGCATTGCCGGCCTTATCGTTTCATTATTGGGCTTATGGCTCGCCGATAGTCACCAGATTGCACAACAAATACTGCGCAGCATCGCTGGGGCATTATTAATATTAATGGGATTTTATGTCGCACGTTGGTGGATGCTATTAACCCGTTTAGAGTCGGCGGGGCAATTAGTTTGGCGCTACATACAACCACTCACGCGTAAACTGATTCCGATCAAAACAAAACCTCAAGCCTTAGCCTTGGGTTTGTTGTGGGGCTGGTTACCTTGCGGACTAATTTACAGCACACTCGCGTGGGTCGCTGCGAATGGGGAGCCTGCCCTAGGAGCCTTAACGATGTTCTGTTTCGGGCTAGGCACATTACCGGGAGTATTAGCCGCAGGAATATTTGCCCAACAACTCAACCGCCTCATTTCTCATAAATACTTTCGTCAATTCGCCGGAGTCTTACTGATTTTTTATGGCACCTGGACCCTTTTCGCAATTTGGTAAATTAAGAGCATTGGATGAGTTAGGAATGACTTGACCATACCCATTGTTGACATATCGCAAAATGAATACCATCATAGATGAAATCTATAAGCACACTTTTAATGAGTGCTTTACGTCTGTGAGAATTAATATGTCTACGTCACCCTCTGCCATGAAAATCAGCCGCGGCGCCCAGCCTCATTGCCAAACATGTGCGCTCAATGCTTTATGCTTACCACTGTCGTTAAATGATAACGACATGGATAAGCTTGATGACATTATTCGACGCGGTCGCCCGATTCAAAAAGGGACAATACTATTTCAACAAGGTGAAGTATTTCAGTCGGTATACGCCGTTCGAACAGGCGCATTAAAAACATATACCATCGCTTCAGGTGGCGAAGAGCAAATCACTGGCTTTCACCTAGCCAGTGAACTTATCGGTTTATCAGGTTACGACAGTGGTACCTACCCACTAAGCGCAAAAGCCTTAGAAACAACCACCGTTTGTGAAATACCAATTGCCCAGTTAGATCAACTATCCGATGAAATGCCTGAACTGCGTCGCCAATTAATGCGCAACATGAGTGGTGAAATTCGCCACGATCAAAACATGATGATGTTACTCAGCAAAAAGAATGCTGAAGAACGTATTGCCTCTTTTTTAGTCGACGTCTCTGAACGCTTCGTTCGTCGTGGTTTTTCTCATTCCCAATTCCGTTTATCCATGTCTCGCGTCGATGTTAGTAACTACTTAGGTCTTGCAGTAGAAACCGTAAGCCGAGTTTTTACTCGCTTCCAAAAAAATGAACTGATTGCGACACAAGGTAAAGAAATCACTTTATTAGATGCAAAGACCTTATACACAATGGCGGGTTTATCTGAAGAACAGCTTAAAAAGTGTACTCATAGATAAGTAAACATCGTAATTGGTAGAGAACTGAGCGGCTAATACTGACATTAAATTGCCGCTCATAATCAAGCTGCCCCAGCTTCTTTAACTCGACACTTTCGCTCTACAGCCCCTTATTAGCTTATAAAATTGATAGTCAATGGCTAATCTCGCCTTTTTTGTATTTTTTTCGCATAAAAATTAGACAACCCGTTCATTCATACCCTAAGGTTTAGTGATTACAGGGCTTTGGCGCAATTAGTGCAGCTCTATAAAGAAATACGCTATTTAAGGAAAGATCGATGGGAATTTGCGCAGCAGAACTTCGCCGATGGGTTATTAAACCGACGCTAAAACGTCTGGGTGTTTATAGTAAAGCCGCAGAGAATTTACTCTTAGCCACAGCTGCCCAAGAGTCTGGCTTAGGATTTCATCTTAAACCTGAAGGTCAAAGAGCATTAGGCATTTATCAAATCCATAGCTTAGCGCATCGCCATATCTGGGATAACCATCTTGCACTTCACAGTGACATGGCAAGCTTGGTTCGAGGACTCGCCAGCCAACACGATTTTTTAGCACAACCCCATGCAGAACTGGCGACTAACCTATCTTATGCAACGGCGATTGCTTGGTTTATGTATGCACGCCACGACGATTTTAGCCTGCCTAAAGGTAATGACATTGAAGCAATTGCCAGTCTTTGGAAGCGTTTTTATCACCCTAAAAGCAAATCAACCATAAAAGACTTCAGTGACAACTTTACCCGTTATATTACCGAGCAGGAAATTGCTGCTTAAGACCGTTTGAACAAAATATTTGAGACTTACTTGCAAACTGCCCCATACAAGACTGGTTTCCCTCGGCTCATTCTGATATAAGTCCTGCCTTCTGCGCTATCACATCATTTTGATAAGGCATTTTTGGAGTAGGCATGTCGCAACTTTCGTCAGATACATCAGTATCATTAATCGATTCATTAGATCAAGATCAACGTCACGCATTTAAAAAACTGAATAAACGTATTCGTCACAACGTTGGCAAGGCGATCGAAGATTACAACATGATCGAAGATGGCGATAAAATAATGGTGTGTCTTTCTGGCGGAAAAGATTCATACGCCATGTTAGACGTACTGTTAGGTCTGCAAAAAAGTGCTCCAATTCACTTTGATATCGTTGCCGTTAACATGGATCAAAAGCAGCCAGGCTTCCCTGAACATATCCTGCCCGCTTACCTAGATAGACTGGGTGTTAATTACCATATTCTTGAAAAAGATACTTACAGTATCGTTAAAGAGAAAGTGCCTGAAGGTAAAACAACGTGTGCCCTTTGCTCTCGCCTTCGCCGTGGCAGCCTTTATGGCTATGCTGAAAGCATTGGTGCTAACAAAATCGCACTAGGACACCATAGAGACGATATTGTAGAAACCTTATTTCTTAACATGTTCTACGGTGCAAAACTTAAATCCATGCCGCCTAAGCTATTAAGTGACGATAAGAAAAACGTCGTTATCCGCCCACTGGCTTATTGCAAAGAAACAGATATTGCAGAATTTGCTCGGTTAAAAGAGTTTCCAATTATTCCCTGCAACCTATGTGGCTCACAGGAAAATTTGCAGCGTCAGAATATTAAAAAGATGCTACGTGATTGGGAGAAAGATCAACCTGGACGCAGTGAGAATATTTTTCGCTCAATTGCGAACATAGCCCCTTCACAGCTAGCAGATAATGATATTTTTGACTTTAAAAGCTTACAACAACAACAGCAAAAATCTCATTTAGGTGAACGTCTGCCATTGTTTAATATTGATGTAGACGACGATACGATTATTGATCAAGCTCCCGTCTTAATAGAAGATGCGGTTCAGGACTATCGTCCGAAATAGGCGGTATAACGACTTTAGGGAAGCTTGATTCCACCGTCTAAAAGCCGTGTGGTATGAACCTCATACTCCCCAGGGCCCATAAGATAGAGCGTCAAACGTAAACGACGTTCATCAACAATGTCTTCCATAATCGTTTCAATTGAACAGGCCCCGGCCATTAATTTTCCTTCGGGAAGATCAAACCGGTAGTAATGATCATTATTAATTTCTTCTATGCCGATCGTAGAGAGTGGGGCTTCTTCTGTCCCTGCGATACCCTCTCGCAACCACTGCACATACAATCGATGAGCCCCTTTTTCTTCCACCTTCATTAAACGAATAGTGCCTCGAGTCGTGGCTGAACGCCAAGGACAAATCTCTCTCACATGCTTAATAGCGGGAGACATTTTATAAAACTCTTTAATACGAACGTCTTCCGTGGCATGACTGGGCATGGCCGTAGAGAACAGCACCACAATTAACAATAAAGCGGACAACACAGCGGACAACGGGGGGAATATCATCACCAGAATACCTCGATACAACATATAGATCTCAATCCATCAACGATTACATTAAGATTAGCAGTAATATAGGATTTAGGTGCTCTAACAAAGCCACGTTGCGCCCTGACTCATTATGATAGATCGATTCATAAAGTACTTAAGAATCGAACGTTAGAACAGACGGTGCCTGATACCATGTTTTGTGATCCCAAGCGGGTTTTTGATAATAAATGGCAATAATGCAATAGTTCACCTTACCTTTTGGCAGCCTAACCTCCACCTCATCACCCAGTCGTTTACCCAGCAAGCCTCGTGCGAGTGGCGCATCGACACTGATGTAGTTATTAGGCAAATCTATTTCATCTTCACCCACCACTCGATAACGGTATAATATTTCATCATCATCTTCTAGCTCAATCCAAGCACCAAAATATATACGCTCAATATCAATCGGAGGTCGCTCAACCACCTCACAAAACTCGATGCGTTTACGCAAAAAACGTACACGCCGATCGATCTCTCTTAAGCGTTTTTTACCGTAAATGTACTCTGCATTTTCGGAACGATCTCCAAGCTTAGCGGCATCAGAAACTTGCTGGGTCACCACTGGGCGATCTTTGCGCCAAAGAAAGTCTAATTCATCGCGCATTTGCTCCAACCCACCAGGAGTAATAAGATGGGCACGCCTTGGCAGTGGCTTCTTCTCTTTATGTTCGCTCATATCAAACTTTGTCGTATACTAAAATTAACGGCATAAAATACTATAACCCACTCCAATATGAGTGTGTAGAAACATAACGAAGCAGCAATCATTTACACGATAAAAAAGGAATCGTTATCACTCAACTCTTTCACGAAGAA
>JBNMPQ010000094.1:0-9458 GCA_051276935.1 Oleispira sp.
ACGCTTGCGCACCCGGAACAAAAACATCGGTGGCGTATTGTAGGTTTGCACCACCGGATTCAGCCAAGGTAACAATCGGCAATTTATTAGCCCGCGCGATTTCTTGAATGCGTAATGTTTTATCCAATCCCGCAGGAGAAATCGTTCCGCCTTTGATTGCACTGTTATTGACTTGAATCATACAGCGAGCGCCAGCGACATAACCAATGCCAGCAATGATGCCACCCCCTGCACTGCTGCCGTCTTTATCGTCATGCATTTTCAAACCCGCAAGCGAGCACAACTCTAAAAAGCTAGAACCTGCATCCAATAAAAGATTCAGGCGTTCACGAGGTAATAATTTCCCACGCTTCCGAAATTTTTCTTTCGCTTGTTCAGCTTTCGCTAATACTGTTTCTTCTACCTGACGGAACTCGTCAATAGCCACTTGCATGGCTGCACAGTTATTAGCAAAGTCTTCAGTTTGAGTTTCGATTTCTGAATTTAAAATAGCCATTAGACGGTGGCTCCCTCTACGCTATTTGAGCTCGCGGTTAAAATCAGTGTCTGATAATTTTCTTCAGCCTGACGGGCCATATCAGCAGGTACTGAAACGGGCATATCTAACAACTGCTGCGCCATCGCTTTGCCCTGAGGATCAATTCTCAAGCTAGCAATACCACCACCACCTAATGCCTGCTCTAACATCAAATTAAACGCATCCAGCCCGGGTAAGGCATACAATTTCACATCGCTGCTTTCACTCATAACATGAGATAAATACTGACGTATTTTTTCTGGCTGTACGGCGTTTTGAATATAAGGAAGATACGCAGGGTCACGCGCTAGGACACCCACATTGCAATGGTCACCCTTATCGCCACTGCGAGCCATGGCTAAATTAATCAGCGACGTTGTCGCATCGCAAGCATCAACATTCATGTCTATTTCAGGACTAACCAATGCCGTTGAAGCCGCTATAAAGGTTTCTAAAGACTCACCTTGCGCAATATCAACAACAGCCGTTTGATCATTAAAATTATAAGAGACTGCAATCTGATCTTTAGGCCACAAGAACGAAAACAAACGAATCATTGGACTAGGCTTCGGCCTACCACCCACTAACCCTGTTAAACCTGGTGCCATTGCCGTCGCTGCTTGCGCAATTTCACGAGCAAACAGTCCCAGCGCTTTTTTATCTGGGTGATGAACCGCAATTTTAACGACGACTTCACGATTATTTAATGACTGCGAATGTTCACCGTAAGTCGTTTCACTACCGAGTACCTCAATGTCGGTCGCAGTAAAGTTTTCTAACCCCATTGCTTGGAAAATAATACTTACACGTTCAATAATACTTTCTGCAACCCGCTGACCCTTCTCTACCGCTTGGCGTCCACCCATCATAAAAGAAGCATTACAACGATAACCATCCATATACGTGGCACTGACTTTATAATGATCTGAGGGTGCACGACCTTTGGCACCTGAAACTAAAACATGGCTATCATCTAATTGCTCTAACTTTACACCCGTAAAATCACAGGTCACATCGGGTAATAAGTACTGTGAAGGATCGCCAATTTCATAAAGAATTTGCTCGCCAACCGTACCAACAGAAACTAAGCCGCCAGTGCCTTCTGGCTTACTAACAATAAAAGAACCATCACCGACGCACTCGACAATCGGAAAACCCATATTGGCATAACCGGCTTCAACCAATTGCCAGTCGGTAAAATTACCACCCGTACATTGCGCGCCACATTCAATGACGTGACCCGCTAAAGAACCTTGGGCAAGTTGATCATAATCAGTTTCAGACCAGTCAAATTCATGCATCAAAGGCCCAAGCACAACGGCACTATCGACAATACGGCCCGTGATCACAATATCGGCACCCGCGCTTAATGCATCACGCACCGCACTCGCGCCTAAATAACTGTTTACGCTTAAGCATTGCTCAGGGAATTCTTCCCCCGAAAACATTTCAACGACGCCAGCCTCCAAAAACTCTTGCTGACGCTTAACTAAGTTATCCCCTTCTACAGAGGCAACCTTTAAATTTATGCCTGCCTTATCAATCGCAGCCTGTAACGCAGCAACACAGCCACGCACATTCACTCCACCGGCATTACTCACAACTTTGATGCCTTGCTCAGCAATCGGCTTAAGCAAGCGCTCTAAGGTCATGACAAAGTCTGGTGCAAAGCCCGCGTCAGCATTCTTCATACGCGCACCTGCCATAATTGACATCGTCACTTCAGCCAGATAATCAAATACCAAATAATCAATCCGACCTTGCTGCACTAATTGCTGCGCTGCCATTGAGGTATCCCCCCAAAACGCTGATGCACAACCAATACGTACTTTTTTTTCTGTCATATTCAGACCCTAAATACACACGAATAATTTCAACAATCCAAGAATACCAAGCAAGCGCTTGGTTTGTAAAGTATTCGGTTCAATGATATTGATAGGAAGTAATATATAAAAGACTAAAAATTGAGTATATCGAAGCATATGTCCCAGCAAACAACCCAACACTCCCCCACACATCAAGCACTAATCGATCAACGCATCATCAATGCCCCTAACAGTGCAAAAGGTCGCCTTCTTCAAGCCGCCGCCAAACTGTTTAAAGAAAAGGGCTATGAACGAACAACAGTGAGGGATCTAGGCAAGGCCGTGGGCATTCAGTCAGGCAGTTTGTTTCACCATTATCCGAATAAAGAAGCCATCTTGCGCGCCGTGATGGAAGAGACAATTTTACTCAATACAGAGCTAATGAAAGCCGCGTTATTAAAGAGTGATCGACCTGACGAAAAAGTGCTCGCGTTAATTCAATGCGAGCTTGAGTCGGTCATGGGAGAAACAGGCGCTGCCATGACCGTTCTGGTCTATGAATGGCGCTCTCTTAATAAAGAAAATCAACAACACATTTTGAAATTACGTGATGTCTATGAAGGCTTATGGATCAGTACGTTAACAGCAGCCAAAGCGTCAGGCTGCGTCGTTATCGATCCTTTTATTTTACGCCGCTTGCTCACCGGTGCATTGAGCTGGACAGTCAACTGGTATCGACAAGAAGGCGATTTAACCATTGATCAACTCGCCCAAATGGCCCTTAGCCTCGCGATTAAGCCCGTTTAGTCAGTTAAGCTTATAAATATTTTCAAATAAGCCATTGAATTTACTGGGTTTTTTGTTAACTTAGGCACGAATAAGCAAAGAGCCATGAATATCCTTAATTGCCTGTTGACAATATAGGCGCTACTCAGGATAATTCACGCCCTTATTTTCAAGTTAATAATTCCCAAAGGAGCCGACTATGGCAAATTCCGCTGGATCGAAAAAACGCGCACGCCAGGCTGTAGTACGTCGCTCTCGTAACGTAAGCCTTCGTTCTATGGTTCGTACTTACATCAAGAAAGTACAAGTTGCTATCGATGCAAACAACTATGAAGATGCGCAAACTGCATTGACTAATGCTATGCCTTACATCGACAAGATGGTTACTAAAGGTATTTTGCACAAGAACAAAGCCGCTCGTACTAAGAGCCGTCTAAATACGACAGTATTTGCCCTTAAAGGCTAATTGCTCAGTATTTAAATTAAGACCAAGTTCTCTCAGCGGAGGGTACTTAGGACTTAAACAAAAAAACCAGCTTCGGCTGGTTTTTTTGTGCCTACGATTTAGCCATAACGTGTGTCGGACAACCTGTGTAGAATAAACGCTAATAAATCAACTGGCGCTTAAGTGATACATAATGGATCCCTATAAAGATACCTGCACCACTCCCTTAGAAATGCTTTACCAGTGGAATGAACAAGTTCCCGATCGAATATTTTTACGCCAGCCAGTGAATGGCCAGTACAAAACTTATACTTGGTCACAAGTGAACGACCAAGCCCGCCGCTTAGCTTCTGCCCTGCTCGCTCAAGGCTTAACTAAAGGCGATCGCGTCGCTCTCTTATCTAAGAACTGCGCCGAATGGTTTATTAGTGATTATGCGATTCAATTAGCGGGGCTCATTAGCGTTCCTCTTTACCCGATGCAAACCCCTGACGCCCTAGAGTATGTGCTAACCCACAGCGACTCTAAAGTGATTATCATCGGCAAGCTAGACGGTGCTAAGGCCATGGAGCCGGGCATTCCAGATAATATCATTCGTATCGCGATGCCTTATGAAATGGAAATGCGCATCGATCATTCGTGGAATGAGCTGCTTAATAGCGTAGAACCTATCACAGCAAACCCTGTGCATCCGATGAATGACTTAATGACCATTATTTATACCTCGGGTACTACAGGCAACCCTAAGGGGGTTATGCACACTTACCGAACCTTCAGCTTCGGCGCACAAAATGCGACTCGCGTATTAAAGATCAATAAAGACGATCGCTACTTATCCTTTTTACCGCTGTCACACATAGCCGAACGTTTCATGGTATTGGGCTGTTCCACTTATGGCTGCAGTGATGTCTCTTTCGTAGAATCGTTAGATACCTTTGCTGAGAACCTACAAACGACGCGCCCAACCTTATTATTTGCCGTACCAAGAATTTGGCAAAAGTTTCAACAAAAAGTGAACAATAAATTACCGCAAGAAAAGTTAAGTAAACTATTGCGCATTCCACTGATCAATAAACTAATTCGCAGAAAAATTCAAAAAGGGATGGGACTGGATAAATCACGCATATTGATTTCAGGCGCCTCGCCTATCGCACTCGATTTATTACAGTGGTACAAAGACATAGGCTTCGAGATTAACGAAGGCTATGGCATGACAGAGAATCTAGCATACGGCCCCGCGTTAAACTTACCCGGCGCGGTAAAAATAGGCACAGTCGGTTCAATTATTGCCATGCCCAATACTGAAACAAAAATCACCGATGAAGGCGAGATCATCACACGCTCTCCCACCTTAATGACAGGCTATTATTTAGAACCGGAAAAAACGGCAGAAACTATTCGTAATGGTTGGTTGCATACCGGTGATCTAGGCGAGATTGATAGTGACGGCTATCTATCCATTACGGGGCGCATTAAAGACGTTTTTAAAACCAGCAAAGGTAAGTTTGTTCAACCGAATAAAATTGAATGTTTATTACAGCATAATCTTTTAGTCGAACAAGTTTGCGTACTGGGTTCTGGCGCACCACAACCGGTGTGTTTAATTGAACTGTCGGCAGCCGGAAAACAACTGACACAAGAAAACAAGCAAGCGATTGAGTTTCGCTTTAAAGAAATTCTTAAGCAAGTGAACCAAGAGGTTGAACATCATGAAATGCTCGATCGCTTATTTATTATTGCAGATACTTGGACGACAGAGAATGGTTTGTTAACACCAACAATGAAGATTAAGCGTAATGTAATTGAAAAACATTACACCGCATTGTGTGATAAACACTGCACGGATAAAACCGACGTAATTTGGGCACCGACTCAACTATAAAAGCGTTCATCTTTCCTCCGTGGTAAACACGGAGGAAAGCCAATATTTTTATATAAAAGGTTTTTATATAAAATATTCTTATGTAAAAGGTTCTAGCCTTTCTCCCTCAGCGTCGTAACGACTTCACCACCAATCCCCCAGTTATCGGTATTCACTTCGTCAATCACAACCACGGTCGTCGCCGGGTTCTTATTCAACACATCAACCAAAAGCTGCGTCACACCGGCAATCAACTCAGCCTTTTGCTCTCGGGTAACTTGTTCATCGGTAATTTTAATATTCACGTAAGGCATAATTTTCCCTCAAATTTTAAAAAGATGATTTAACCAACATCCAACGATTTTTTAAAAATACTTTTACGCTCTAAATATCGGCTATGAGCAAGCCAAGCACCAAGACTCACTAAAACCAACCCCATAGCCAGCTCTACAGTAACCAACTCGTTAAACAATACGATGGCCGCTAACCCAGAAATCACAGGCACAATTGACATTACTGCACCCATATTTGACGGTCCAATTTTCTGCACCGCTTTCACATAAAAAATCATCTGCACGATCGTTGCCATAATACCTTGGTAAAAGGCTTGTAACAAAATATCCGTCCAGCTTGCAACCGCAATCGCCTTCGGTAGAAAAACGATATAAACCGGCAAATAAAACAAACACGTCAGTAAAGCCAAGCTCACAGTGACTTGCCACGGAGTTATCTGCCAACGCTTAATCAATACTGAAAATACAGCCCAAAAGAACGCGGCTGCTACCAGCCAACTATCACCTAACAAGGTCGTTACGTTTAAGTTAAGTTCACCCTTAAAAACACCTAACTCACCGGCAAATAAAACGATAATACCTAAGGTAATAACGCCAATGCCAAACCACTTCTGCGCACCATGAGATTCTTTATTAATTAAAAATGATAATACAATAATAAATAACGGCATCATACCCGGTAATAAAATCGCGGCGTGAGAAGCCGATGCCAGCTGAAAACCACTAAAAGCACACAGGGCATACGCTAAGCCACCCACCAAACTACACATTATTAAACGCGGCGTGAACAATTTAAATCGAAACTTAAACCACCAGATAGGTAATAAGATAGCCGCACACGTAGCATAACGAATTGCAATAACATCAAATGCCAACAACTCGCTCATACCCCCCATTCGTGATACTAGAATAAATCCCGCCCAAATAAGCGCCGCTGCAAAAGCAAAACCATAGCCTTGCTGTCGTATGTTAATAGTCTGATCGTTCACTCTACTTCCTTCCTTCCTTACTTACTTACTTACTTACTTAAAACAATATAAAATTTCTATTATTGATACTGCAGTACTTTTCTATTTTAGGTCGATACCGAAAACACATTATTTATCAGGGCCAATAGAAAAGTGAGCAATACGATTACCCACCAATAATGCCAAAATAAAAACCAGAATATCTTCTTGCCCTGTCATAACATTTAATAACGCAGGGCCTGGGCACAAACCAACCATTCCCCAGCCAATACCAAACAATGCAGCCCCTATAAATAAGCGAGTATCTATAACCGTTAAACTGGGCTTATGAAAAACTTTCTGAAACCAAGGTTGTTTCATTTTATTTGAGAAGTAATAGGCCAAAGCAAAAATAACAATGGCAGACGCCATTACTGCAATAAGTGCTGGCTGCCAATCACCAAAAACATCAAGAAAACCACGCACTTTAGCCGGGTTAGTCATACCCGAAATCAATAGACCCACACCAAATACAATACCGGCAACGAGCGGAGTAATAATCGTCATAATCTTATTTTCCATTTTATACTCCCGCCTCCATTACATTATTCATAAGTAACACTGTCAATATACCAAAGCCCATAAAAGTACAGGTCGCCACCATCGAGCGCATCGACAAGCGGCCATTTCCACACACACCATGACCCGACGTACAGCCATTACCAATATAGGTGCCCAGACCTACAAGAATACCCGCAACAGCGAGAATTATTCGATTGTCCGTCATCTGCATTTCAGGCGTACCCGAGAAATACACATACAAGGGATAGGCCGATAACAAACCAATGAAAAAATATAAACTCCAAGCTCGATGACTTTGACGTAATAAAAATAGATTAGCGACTACCCCAGAGATGCCGCCGATACGACCAATGCCCAGCCACAATATTGCTGCGGCAATTCCTATTAAAGCCCCTCCTGCAAGTTCATTCCCCATAACAACCCTTCTTATGTTATACACATCGCTATTAAAATCAGTTTACCACAGTACGCATTAATCCTGAGTCCTGGAACCTGTTGATCTTTGCAAACCCTTACTTGCTACGTCCACATAAATATGGATTAATACAGCCTCATATTTTTCACTAGGCTCACACTGTGAACGTAAAGCACCTATTGGCGCTCCTTATTATTATCAGTAATACGCTCATTAATAGCGTATGGGCTTCTGTGCACCTAATCGCAAATGAACACAGTGGTTTAGAGACACCTCACCTGCATATTGTCTCTGATTTAAAAACACTCCTAGACTTTGGTAGCGAACTGGACGAATCAGCCGCTGAAATCGAAGACACCCACTTTCATGTGTTAAGCGACTTAACGACGCAATATTCGGGTAACGATAGTTTTAAAGCGAGTTTGAATATAAGCAGCTCGATTCAACATTACCATACCCTTACCTACAGCCCCCCTATTCCACCTCCTACCGCGCGTTCATAAAAACCCCTTATTAAACCCATCTAATAATCATTTTTTCATAGCCTTGTGCTATGCGGGATATTTATGAACACACATCGAGTCCGTGCCCACTTGGGGATGGTATTACTTGCGTGCAGCTTGCCGGCATTCAGCTTGCCGATCGCCAGCACCTTAGATAAAGTCGACAGTACCAAAACTGAAACCAAGCAAACATCGTCTGGCCTGTCATTAAAATATGCGCTGCAACTGACCTTACAAAAAAATCCTCAACTGAAAGCATACCCTTATTATGTTCGCCAACTTGACGGTGAAATGACTCAAGCCAATATAAGCCCATCACCCAAAGCCGAGATTGAGTTGAGTTTGATTGAAGCGACCCTCACTTTAAGTCAGAACATTGAGTTAGGGGGTAAGCGCAATACTCGAGTCGTCTTTACTCATGCAAAGCAAGAGCGGCTTAAAGCCGAGTTTGAAATAGCCAAGCTAGATGTACTCGCCGAAACTAGCCGCCGTTATTATCAGTTGCTGGCTTTACAACAGCAGAAAATATTACTTTCTACTCGCATTGTGCAAGAAGAGCGCGCACTCAAAATAATCAATAAAAGAGCAAATGCAGGTTCTGTTACCCAAGCTGATGTAATAACAATGGCTCTTGGCTTGGCGCGTTCTACAAATACATTAGAACAACTGGACTTCGATATAACATTACAGAGCGATGCACTCAGTGCGATGTGGCTAGGGCTAGATCAGACAGGGTTTCAAAATAAAGGATTTAAAATACTGCTGGGCAATCTATCTCAACTCCCAAAACTACCCGATGATAAAACCTTAACCGATACGATAACGAAGGGGATCAATCAACTGCCTGACTATCGGTATCAGATTGCTCTTTCCCGCTTAGCCGATGGTCGCGTATCGTTAAACCAAGCAAAGGGTCAGTCAGACATCAATCTAGGATTAGGACTGCGCCATAACGACGCTAGTGGCAACCAAAGCTTAGTATTAACCGCCTCAATGCCACTGAGTTTTAACAACCCAAACCGCGGCCGTATCGCCAGCGCTCACGCTCAGCAAGCTTTAAGCTATGAGCAACTTGAATTAAAGCGTCAACAGCTAACCATTGAACTTGCTCGCATCCAGACCCGATTAAAAAAAGAACAACGACTGGCAAAGCGTATTAATAACGACTTATTACCGCTGGCTAGGGAGTTGCTCGGTACCACACAAAAAGCCTATCAACGTGGGCAGTACAGTGTTTTGCAATGGATCGATGCACAAAATAAAGTTTTCAATTTAGAACAAGACTTAATCAATAGCCAAGTCCG
>JBNMPQ010000095.1:0-9419 GCA_051276935.1 Oleispira sp.
CAGACATCATGGCCCGTATGAGCTTAGTAGAAGGTGATTCGATTGACCTGTTAGCGAATTGGTTGACGCTAGGGCATGAACAGCCTGACATTGTTTATCTCGACCCGATGTTTCCCCATAACACTGCTTCGGCAGAAGCAAAGAAAGAAATGAAACTCTTTCGTTCTCTGGTCGGTGCTGATGTGGATGAAGATGAGTTATGGGCTCGAGCGAACGCCCTTGCTCGCTGTCGTATCGTTGTGAAGCGACCCGCAAAGGCACCTCCCTTGGCAGGGAAAGCGCCGAGTTATGTGTTGGCGGGTAAAGCGAATCGCTTTGATATCTACGTCAAGTCAAAAGTGGCGGCTATTGCTGCTGCCACGTAATGTGCAAAATGCTTTGACGTAAGCTGGCATCCAGTACCGTTTCAAGTTCTTCTGTCATTGCCGTTAAACTTTTATCAAAGGTCAATTGGCCTTCTTCGTTCACCACTAATAAGCCTTGTTCGATTAATAATTCAATTAACGTGCGAAATAAATTCTTATCGAAGAATTCCGGTGTATTAATACCGTGCAAAACTGAAATGCGTGAAGCTAAAACTGAAGACTGCTCTTCTAAATCCTTAGCGTTAATATGTCCACTGCCTACTTTGTTTAATAGCGATAACGTGAGGAAATAACGATTTTGGGTTTGCATGGCAACACTTGCGATCCCTGAAAGTTTCACGTATTCATTTGAACTGGCTGCAGGGCGGCTAAAGAGCTCACCATTGCCTTCTAAGAGGTCAAGGCCTACCAAAGCTTCTAACCAAGTATTAACCACCTCAGGCAGCTCCTCTAATTCCCAGCGAAGAAATAACTCGGCCTTGAAGAACGGGTATAAGAATTTACACAGCGTTTGTATTTCTTCGCGTTTATGTTCGCGATTGTTGACAAATAAGCTAGCTAATAAGGATGGCATCGCAAAAATATGGAAGACGTTGTTGCGGTAATAACTTAATGAGACGGCTTGATGATCATCGGCTTGAATAATGTCACCTAAGCTGTGCTTCGCAATAGAAACCATTCCCATGTTTTCTGCATATTCAATCCATTCTTTACCATCACCTTCAGGGATTTCAACAAGATCACTGTAAGGAAGAGATTTTAATAAGCGTTTGTAATCATCTAGCTGGTTTGCCAATAATTGTGCATCCATCGCAAAATAAGGCGTTGCAAGTAAACCCATTGCAACTAAATTTATGGGATTTACAGACGCTGCGTTATTGATCTGCGTGGCGACTTCAAGCGCTAGCTTATTCACAACTTTTGGAGCCCATTCCGGTTTAAAGTTGTTGTCACTTCTTTGATCACGCCAGTTAGGCTGTTCATTGTCTAGCAATTCATCAAAGCTGATCGGATTGCCAAAAGTAACGCGTACTTTGCCAAACGAACGTTTCATGCTGCGAATGGAAGACACAATACTGCCTAGACCTTCTTTTTTCTTCTTTTTGCCTTTTAGTTCACCTTGGTAACTACTGGATTCAAACACCTTTTCATAACCGACATACACAGGCATAAAAATAATGGGTTTACGCGAATCGCGTAAGTAGCTTCTTAATGTCATGGCCAGCATGCCTGCTTTGGGATTGAGTGTGCGACCTGTTCGACTCCGGCCGCCTTCAACAAAGTATTCAGTTGAATAGCCATTGCTAAAAACAGAATGCAGATATTCATCAAAGACAGCGGCGTATAATTTATTGTCTTTAAAAGTACGACGCATAAAGAAAGCCCCACCGCGGCGTAAGATCGGGCCAACAATCGGCATATTCAGATTTATACCCGCCGCAATGTGTGGCACCTGTAACCCATTATTATAAAGTACATATGATAATAATAAATAATCGATATGGCTGCGATGGCAAGGAACGTAAATTATCTCGTTATCTTTATTAGCATTTTGCAGGCGATCAATATTATAAACGTTGACGCCTTTGTATATTTTATTCCACACCCAAGTCAGTACCACATCTAAAAAACGAATAGCGCCATGAGTCATATTGGCCGCAATTTCATCCGCGTATTTAAGGGCTTTAGCTTTGGCTTTTTTGCGACTAATGTTTTTTGTTTTCATCTCCTCTTCAATGGCTTCGAGTACCAGAGGTTTACTGGGTATTTGATGGACTAACGTACTGCGGTGGGATAAGTCTGGGCCGAGTACCGCGGCATTCACTTGGCGAAAATGAACGCGTAAAACCCGAGATAATTTTCGTGCAATAATCTCAGTTCCTTTGCCTTCATCAATTAACTGGCGCAGTGAGATAGGGGTACTAAAACGGATCGCTGTTTCACGCCCATTTACTAGAATGGCAAATAGCGTTGATAATCGCCCGCCTAGGGTGCCACTGCTTTGTGTCCAAATTTTTAGAAATGAACGTTCTTTATCTGGGCTACGTCCCCAATAAACGACAACAGGTACTATTTGGATGTCTTGATCTTCTTGGTCGCGAATTAAATCAATCCAGCGCGTCAGGCGTTTTGAAACTAAAGGCGTGCCCCGTTTACGAAAGGGTGCTCCTGCTCGTTTATAGCTAGAGAAAAATGGATTAATACTCTTTTCTTGCGCACCGATTTTTGTATTAAGAATACTGGGTAGACTAGCATCAGTAATGACTTTATCGATGACTAATTCTTGGCCATGAGACTTGTATTGCAGTGCATAAACAATAGGTTTACTGCTATCTAAACCAAGGTCTTGTGCAGTTGGACCGATTATTTTTGTGCTTACTACTGTGTGGACCAATCGCTGTCTTAAGCGAAATAGACCATTCTTAATCGCCGTGATTAAATTCATGCTAACAATTCCAATATAAATATGCGGCAAGTTTACCTGTTCAATGAACTGGGTTAAATGGCTTTTGCGCCTTTAATTATTGTCAATTACTATTCTGTATGAATGCTATTAATTGATAGGTTACTCAGTTTAATGAGTGCATTCAACGTCGAGTACTATTAATAGTGAGGAGGCGGTGGCTCATTTAGACTGCCAGAACTTTGTGCGCCCTGACTTCCACCAATGCTTTGGACTTGTTGGTAAAGATATTTGAGTGCATCTTTGGCCGTTTTATTATCGAACTGTAATGCAATTAGGGCATCATTGAGTTCTTCGACGTAATGTTCTAGATAAGCAACTTTAGTTTCAAGCTGTTCTATGAGTAGTTGTTGATTACTGTGTTCATCATTATGTTCAGTAGACATGGGTATCTCGGTCAATTTTTTTGGATTGTTACAGGCAATCTGTTGCGGGTAAAGGGATACTGCATTTTAAATGATAAATCTGTACAAATACTGATCAAACTATAGTAATAACAGCGTTGCAAGTACTTTGCTTTTCTATCATGTTGATTTTTGTAATGAATTAGGCTTTCATGGCTATGCTATACGGCTTTTATTTGGCTTTAAGCAAAAGAAAAACAGACAATAATTTGCATCGAAAGAGAGAAAGGCATGAAAGGTATTATGATTAGAAAGATTCTTGTGAGTTTAGTGCTCGCATTGATTGCACCATTTATTTTAAAATTGGCTTTACAGAAAGTATTAGCGGGTATTGTTTTAACATCAGGAATGACATTGGGTGAGAGTCTATCCGCTCTTCCTAATGTTGGTGCTATTTATACTATCGTGGCGTTGATCTTTTTTGCCATTGCTTTTGCAGCAACGTTAGCTGTGCCTGCACGTCGTCGCCGTAATCGTTCAAGCGGTACGGTTGTAGAAAGTGATGTTGATGACGGTCGTGAGCGCGGTATGGTAAAGTGGTTTAACGTGAAAAAAGGTTTTGGTTTTATTACCTGGGATGACGGTGAGGATGTATTTGTTCACTTCCGTTCTATTCGTGGGCAAGGCCATCGTTCTTTGACTGAAGGGCAGCGTGTGAAGTTTATGGTTGTTCGTGGCCAGAAAGGACCACAAGCTGAAGATGTTTCAGTTGTACGGGGTTGATTAATCTTTTTTAGAGAAGATTAAGATATAAAACATAAAAGGCGGATTATCCGCCTTTTTTGTGCTCGTAAGAAAATTAGGGTGGTGAGTGTATTTTCTTAGTGGGTATTGGATGTTTGAGATATTGGGCATTGAGTCGCTCTGATGTTGGCGACTGTATGAAGGCGGCGAAGCGGGCATATCATTTTGACGTCTCCATCGAGGGACTGGGTCTGACCTAGGCGATTAAAAAAATCAATAAATAACAATCTGATTTGTTTTAATAGTGACATAAAAAAAGCCTCTTTATGCTGGTTACTGTCAATAGGATAATGTCAGTATAGCCAATATAGAGAAGCCTGTTTAAACGCTTTGTTACAGAAGTTAGCGGCGCTTAGGTTTGACCCTAGCCTTTGTGCTTAAGTTTTCTGTATTAGCTCTTTAAGTAAGCGGGGGTTAGCCACTAAAATATCTGCAGGTGCTTTAATCAAAGGCTGACCTGTTAGGTTAGCCGTTAAGCAACCTGCTTCGTGAGCGATTAAACTACCAGCATTTAATGAGAATTCATCCATATCGCAAAGCATCGCACCGTGTAAGCGGTCTGCTGCCGTATAAGCCATCATCAATACACTACTACCTAAAGCACGTACATCATTAGCTTGACTCATAAGGTTGGTGATTTTTTTACGATTTTCGAGTGCACTCTCACCTTCACTGTGGTTGGGTGTTTTGAAACCAATCAATGCTTGACTGATCTCACGCAATTGACCACAGCGTAAGCGACGATTGTTAAGCTGGGCGCCACGGCCACGGCTAGCACTAAATTCGTCGCCGTTCATAGGGTTGATAACAACCGTATGCTCGGCTTTACCGTTAACTAAACAGCTAACGATAATAGCGAAATCAGGTAGGCCTACGCGAAAGTTAACCAAGTCATCGATGACGCATACTTGCCATTGATTTCTTGGAATTCCCTCAGCTGGGCTGTGAAAACCCGTTTCACGGCCTTGGTAGCTATCTTCTGGGCAGGCGTTTTTGAGCTCGAAAATAATGCTCTTTTCAAGTCCAATAGCGCAGTCAGCTACGAATTTTGATTTTTCTTGATCGCTACTTTGGTAGGGATCGAAACGGTCCAAGCTACGGACTAAGTCTTGTCCTGCATTACGTGCAGCACGCAGCGCAAGGTTTACAAGCGGTTGCATAGGGCTACTAATCTCTTAAAGAACGGTGAACGCGCGAGTATATCAAAAAAATCAGCTGAAAAGAATTCCTATCGGGCTTTTTCGTATCTTCATAAGATTTACGCTGCTAGAATGCGGGCCTTATAGAGAATGTAGAATGCGCCCATTTGTTGTTGGGAAACGCTCATATTAGTGAAGAAGCCTCATGTTAGATCAGATTAGAATCGTTTTAGTAAATACCACCAATTCAGGAAATATTGGTGCTGCGGCCCGCGCAATGAAAAATATGGGTATAACTCAGCTAGTGCTTGTTGATCCTATAGCGGTGATTGACGGTGATGCCATTGTTCGAGCTTCGGGTGCGTCAGAAATTTTAGATAGCTGTGTCATTGTTTCTAGTTTAGAAGAAGCTGTAGCGGGTTGTGGTTTAGTTATTGGTACCAGTGCCCGTGGTCGTCATATTCCATGGCCATTATGTTCACCACGTGAATGCGGTGCTAAGGCAAAGCAAGCGGTATTAAACAACAATAGCGTCGCGTTAGTGTTTGGTCGTGAATCTCGTGGTTTGACAAATGAAGAGTTGCATAAATGTAATGCTCACGTTCACATTCCAACGAACCCTGATTTTAGTTCCCTCAATATTGCTGCGGCCGTGCAAGTCATGTGTTATGAAATGCGCATGGCGGCGTTGGAAGAAACCTCAGCTGACGAGGCTTCTCCCAGTAAAGTCGGACAGTGGGGGGTTGAGTGGGATTATGAAGTAGCGCCTCACAGTGATGTTGAGCGATTTTTTGATCACTTAAAGGACTCTTTGGTTGATATTGGCTTTCTTGATCCCAATACTCCTAAGCAATTAATGACACGTTTACGACGCATGTTCCAAAGAACTGCTTTGGATACCATGGAAGTCGGTATGATGCGCGGCATCTTGGCGGCGGTTCAACGTAAGGCTAAGGTAGCTAATGAGATTGAAGGTGTTCACGCTAGTACTGAAAAAAGTAGAGAGGTTGCAAATGATGACCAGAATAATGACCAGAATAACGATGAGAATAAGGGCTAAGTAAAATGTTACGACGAATTCGACAAGACGTAGCCTGTGTTTTTGAACGTGATCCTGCGGCGCGGAATACCTTTGATGTATTAACAACGTACCCCGGGGTGCACGCAATTATGCATCACCGTGTCGCGAACTGGTTATGGTGCAAAGGTTTTAAATGGCTGGCGCGTTTTCTTTCGACTTTTAGTCGTTGGATGACTGGGATTGAAATCCATCCCGGCGCAACAATTGGTGATCGCTTTTTTATTGATCATGGAATGGGCGTTGTGATTGGTGAAACTGCTGAGATTGGCAATGATTGTACGCTTTACCACGGCGTAACTCTGGGAGGTACTAGCTGGAATAAAGGCAAGCGTCACCCTACGTTGCGGGATGGTGTTGTTGTCGGTGCAGGGGCGAAAGTACTGGGTCCCATTACGGTGCATGAAGGTGCTCGTATTGGTTCTAATGCGGTTGTCACAAAAGAAGTGCCTGCTGGCGTAAGTGTGGTCGGTATCCCCGGTCGCATTGTACGTAAACCTGATCCAGAGCTGGATAAACGACGTAAAGACATTGCCGATAAAATGGGCTTTGATGCTTATGGTATGGCCGATGAAATGCCAGACCCTGTTGCTCGCTCGTTAAACAGCCTAATGGATCATATGCTGGCAGTAGATTGTAAGATTAATAATATCTGCAAGTCACTTCATAAACTGGGTGATACTTCTTGTGATGAGGCATTACCAGAATTGAAAGCTTCTCATGTAGAATCTTTGGCGGATAAAGTTGACTCTTTGGCTGATAAGGTTGAATCCTTGGTTGATAAGGAAAACAAAACGCATTAATTTTTTTACTTATCTTACTTCAGTTAAGTGTGCTAATTAGTTGACTAAAATACTCAGGTATAAGCATAATACTGAACTGAATACTATTTGAAACTATTTTAGGGGGCTTAGCTGTGCGCTTAACCACAAAAGGACGCTATGCCGTCACGGCAATGCTAGATCTAGCAATACACGCTAATCAGGGGCCTATCAGTTTAAATGATATTTCTGGCCGTCAAGAAATTTCACTTTCTTATCTAGAGCAATTATTCGCCAAACTCCGTCGTAATGAGTTGGTCACAAGTGTGCGTGGTCCTGGGGGAGGTTACCGCCTAAGTCGCCCTGGTTGTGACATTAATGTTTCTCAGGTAGTCGATGCGGTGAGTGAATCTATTGATATTACTCGCTGTAAAGGAAAGGGCGATTGTCAAAAAGGTGAGGCGTGCCTAACGCACCACTTGTGGTGTGACCTTAGCAATCAAATACACGATTTTTTAGAAAAAATTAGTCTTCAAAGTTTGGTTGAGCGTCAAGAGATCCGTGAAATCTCAGAGCGACAAGACAGTTATCAAAAAAATCGTATTGATGTGGTCGATAGTCTGGGTCTTTAACGTACTTTCATTGCCTAACTTCTTCGCGATGTTACGAAATTTCACTTTTAAATAGGTTAGAATGCCTAATTTAATATTTTTTATAATGCCTCGTAAAATATGGGCTGATTCAGGTAGAACATGAACCTCGTATATCTTGATTATGCTGCAACAACGCCTGTTGCATTCGAAGTTGCCGACGTGATGGCGCAACACCTCACTCTTGAGGGTAACTTTGCAAATCCTGCATCTCGTTCGCATCGCTTTGGCTGGCAAGCGGAAGAGGCTGTAGAAAGTGCTCGTATTAGTGTTGCGAAATTAATTGGTGCGAGTAACCGTGAAATTGTTTGGACGAGTGGTGCGACTGAGTCTAATAATCTTGCGATTAAAGGCGTGTTGGAAGGCTTTGAGTCGGGTCATATTATTACCTCTAGCATTGAACATAAAGCTATTTTAGATACCTGCGCTTATCAAGAAACAAAGGGCTTTGATGTCACCTATATTGAACCTAATAACGAAGGGCTAATCACTGCTGCGCAAGTCAAGTTAGCTTTACGCGTGGATACAAGGCTCGTTAGCTTGATGCTGGTTAATAATGAAATTGGCAATGTCACCGATATTAAATCAATTTCACAGGTCTTATCTAATCATCAGGCTTTATTGCACTGTGATGCGGCCCAAGGTGCTGGCAAGTTAGGCATTGATGTCGCTGACTTGAGTGTGGATCTGATGTCTCTTTGTGCCCATAAAATGTATGGGCCAAAAGGTATTGGAGCGCTTTATGTGCGTAAGGCTCCCGAAGTAAAGGTGTATCAGCAGATACACGGGGGAGGTCACGAACGTGGAATGCGTTCAGGTACATTAGCGACTCATCAAATAGTGGGTTTCGCTAAAGCGGCTGAGTTGATCGTAGAAAACTTAGAGTCTGATATAGATCACAACCGTAAGCTTCGTGATCGCTTATGGCAGGGCATTAAAGGTCTGGGCGTAAAGCGAAACAGCCATGAGTTTGAATGCAGTCCTAATCATTTGAACGTCAGTTTTACTGACGTTGATGGGGAAATTTTATTAGCGTCTCTTGCGCAACTGGCTGTTTCTTCAGGATCTGCGTGCAACTCTGCCAGTGTCGCACCTTCTTATGTATTGAAGGCTTTGGGAATGGCAGATGAGCTGGCTCATGCGGGTATTCGTTTTAGCGTTGGGCGTTATACCACAGAGAGTGATATCGATTTTGCAGTCAGTGAGATCAAGCGTGTCTTGTTGGCTCTTAAATAATGCGATGCGTTTTATTTTTAACGCTTAATGGGCTAAAAGTTAAGCAATCAAGCTGTCTATGTGAACGGGCTTAACTTTGCTAGCAGTAATAGTTACAAATTCAATTCTAATTTAGTCAAAACCTGCGTATACTCCGCAGGTTTTTTATACCCTACTAATCCTATATCGGAGAATCATCATGGCGATCGAACGCACATTTTCTATTGTTAAGCCTGACGCAGTTGCTAAAAACGTAATCGGCGAAATCTACAGCCGTTTCGAAAAAGCTGGCTTGCAAGTCATTGCTTCAAAAATGATTCAGTTGGATGACGAGAAGGCTGGCGGTTTTTACGCTGAGCACGCTGAACGAGGTTTCTTCAAAGACTTGGTTGGTTTCATGACTTCTGGTCCTGTTATGGTTCAGGTTTTAGAAGGCGAAGGCGCTGTTCTTAAGAACCGTGACCTAATGGGTGCAACTAACCCTAAAGAAGCTGAAGCTGGCACTATCCGTGCTGATTTCGCTGAAAGCATCGATGCTAACGCTGCTCACGGTTCTGATTCTGTAGAATCGGCTGCTCGTGAAATCGCGTACTTCTTCT
>JBNMPQ010000096.1:0-9342 GCA_051276935.1 Oleispira sp.
GATCGGCATGATCGCACTTGCGGGCATTATTGTGCGTAACTCCATTTTATTGGTTGATTTCATCAATCAACAAGTCAATAAAGGCATCAGATTAGAAGAAGCCGTGATTCAATCGGCCGCCGTGCGGGCTAAACCCATCATACTAACCGGTGTTGCAGCCATAACAGGGGCATTTTTTATCTTAGATGACCCTATATTCAATGGTTTAGCCATCTCGTTGATTTTCGGAATTCTAGTATCGACCTTGATGACTCTAGTACTCATTCCCCTGCTATTTTTTGTACTCAGAAAAGATAAATAAAAAGCACACAATAATTTAGCCTATCGTGGTAAAAATTAACTACACTGGATATAGTGATCAGTATTTAGTATTTAATACCACGATGGATTCCATTATTTTTATTAAAAAGAACATTCCTATTGCTTGGCGTATCGCCAGCAGCATCGTTTTAGCCTCCGTTGCGATCAGCTGTATCACAACGGTTGTGCTCATCTATGTAAATTACAACGAAGAGGAAGAGAATTTCCATACTCGGGTAAAAGAGATTAAATCGAGCCATATGACGTCACTGGCGAATGCTTTGTGGCACTTTGATAGCAAACAAGTCGCGGTTCAAGGTGAAGGCATTAATAACCTGTATTACATTGGTTATGTGCGTATTTCTAGTGATGGGAATACTTTATTTGAAACGGGGGAAATTGCAAATACCCCGCAAGATGACCATTTCATAATTCCTATTGAACATAGTAATCGAGTTATTGGTGAATTAGAAATCGGCTTTGCACGCGATAAAATTCTTGAAAACATCATAAAATCAGCTAGAAAAATTATATTCATGCAAGTCCTCGCAGGGCTGTTATTAGCCGCGCTACTACTCTGGCGAGTTCATCGGCTGATTACTCGCCACCTAGTTGACCTGAATAGACAACTTGGAATGAAAAGCAAGCCCAACACTCATCAATTCTTGTTCCTTAATAGAGATAACTACG
The DNA here is from genome assembly GCA_051276935.1 of Oleispira sp. Taxonomy (GTDB): domain Bacteria; phylum Pseudomonadota; class Gammaproteobacteria; order Pseudomonadales; family Oceanobacteraceae; genus Oleispira. The sequence continues at coordinate 991 of JBNMPQ010000096.1, forward strand.
ATGATGAATTATCGACCCTGCTAAATTCTTTTAATCAGCTGACTGACGAACTTAATAATGAGCTTAAAAGCAAAGAAGAGGTCCAGCACGCTCTGGCTGAAACTAATAACAAACTTGAGCAACGAGTTGAAGAACGAACTGAAAACCTGCAAGACGCCATTGATGCTCTGCATAATACATTAGAGAACTTGCGCAATACGCAGAGTCAATTAATTGAATCTGAAAAACTTTCATCATTAGGCGCGATGGTGGCCGGCGTTGCCCATGAAATTAATACGCCTATCGGCCTATGCATTACCACGCATTCTTTTATCAAAGACATGTTCAAAGATATGAGACAACGCTTTGAAAATGGCAGCATATCAAAAAATAACTTCACCGAGTTCATGACAAACATGGAAGAGAGTGTCGATATTTTAAGCAAAAATCTAGAACGCGCCGCTAAGCTTGTTAAAAGCTTTAAGCACGTATCCGAAGATCAAGCAGGTGAAGCGGCTCGCAAATTTAATTTAGAAGAATATCTACAAGAGATATTATCAACTCTGCACCCTAAATTAAAAATGACTCAACACTTGGTGAATATCCGATGTGCTAGCGATATAAACCTCTATGGCTACCCAGGAGCGCTTAGCCAAGTTATTACAAACCTGGTTATGAACACACTATTGCATGGGTTTGAAGATATTGATAAGGGCACAATCACAATCGAAGTCGAGCGCCACAATGATCAAATCGAAATACTGTATGCAGATGATGGCAAAGGCTTAACCGAAGAAGCTCGAGTAAAAATATTTGAGCCCTTCTTTACGACAAAGCGAGGCTATGGGGGTACTGGGCTAGGCATGCATTTGGTTTATAATTTGGTTAACCAAACTCTGCAAGGCAGTATTCAATTACAACAAGCTTCTAAAGGCTGTGCTTTCATAATCACTGTTCCAGAGCAGATTCATATTCCAGAGATCACACACGCACCTGCCTAATATATCCACTGCACCATATATCTATTGCACAGAAACCTGCTTAATCTGCAGGCAAAAAAAAGCCTTTTGCTATCACGAGCAAAAGGCTTCGTCGTATTACTTTAACTTAATAGAAACTAGGTTTGATGACCTAACCCAAGTTATCAGCAGCAATACGGTATTTAGGATCTTCCAAAACATTCACATCACAAAGATCACCCGCTTTTTTCAATAGCTGGCGACACTCAGGGCTCAAGTGACGTAAGTGCAACTCTTTGCCTTCGGCAATATAACGTTCCGCTAACGTATCAATCGCCTCAATCGCAGAGTGATCAGCAACACGGCTATTTTTAAACTCAACAATTACCTTATCAGGATCTGTTTTGGGATCGAACAAGTCCTTAAAGTTAGACGCTGAGCCAAAGAATAATGGACCGTGTAATTCGTAGATTTTTGCGCCATCTTCATCGATGCTTTTAGTAGCAAAAATGTACTTCGCGTGTTCCCAAGCAAATATCAAAGCCGCCACAATAACACCCACCACGACCGCAATCGCTAAGTCAGTCACAACCGTAACACCCGACACCAATACAATAATAAATGCCTCACGCTTTGGAATAGACCGCATCATGCGAAAGCTAGACCATTCAAACGTTCCAATAACCACCATAAACATCACACCAGTTAAAGCCGCGATAGGAATCTGTTCAATAAGAGGTGCCGCAAACAAGATGAAGCTCAATAAGAATAACGCGGCAGCAATACCGGATAAACGACCACGGCCACCCGAGTTAATATTGATCATCGATTGGCCAATCATAGCGCACCCACCCATACCACCAAAGAAACCGGTGGCGATATTGGCAGTACCTTGAGCAACACATTCTTTATTGCCTTGGCCGCGCGTATCCGTCATTTCATCGATGACAGTAATCGTTAGCAATGATTCAATCAAACCGATTGCTGCAAGAATAATCGCAAAAGGCAGTATGAAATATAAAGTATCAAAAGTAAGAGGAATATTGGGCACTGAAAAAGTCGGTAAGCCGCCAGCAATACTGGCTATATCGCCAACCGTTTTTGTATTGAGGTCTAAGCCGATCACGATCAAGCTAACCACTAAAATACCGGCCAAAGCAGAAGGAATCGCTTTCGTTACTTTCGGTAAGAAGTGCGTAATAAACATAGTAGCGGCAATCATACTGATCATAATGTACAGCTCGTTACCGACTAACCAAGAGCCCTCGGTCCAGCCCCATTTACCGCTTGGCGTACTTTCTTGTAATTGAGGAATTTGTGCTAAGAAGATCACGATGGCCAAGCCATTTACAAAGCCCAACATCACCGGATACGGCACGATGCGAATAAATTTACCCAATTTCAGCAAGCCTGCACCGACTTGAATAATCCCCATCAATACCACCGTTGCGAGCAAGTATTGTAGCCCCATGCCCTCACCAAAATCGCGTTCAGCCTGCGCAACTAAAGCAACCATAACAACAGCTAAAGCACCGGTAGCACCAGAGATCATACCCGGACGACCACCCATGACGGCCGTAATTAGACCCACCATAAATGCGGCATAAAGACCCGTTAATGGATGAACACCTGCGACAAACGCAAACGCGACGGCTTCAGGAACCAAAGCAAGTGCAACCGTTAAGCCGGATAATGTATCGTTCTTCACATTCGGTGAGAACGTTTTTATGAATTCTTGGAACATGCGCTTCCAACCCCTAAATTTTTGAAGCGCGGATAATAACAGAATGGCAACTGATTTTCAGAACTGATTTATTCCGCTTCCGCTCTCAAACAGATACAGCAATGGTTAATAACTAACCGACTTTGCTATTGCTGGGACCAAGGGCTATTTTTGACCTGAAAACGGGTTTTGATGTAAAGATCTTCAACTTTGGTCCGTGCCCAAGGGGTTTTACGCAAAAATTTAAGACTGGATTTAATGCTCGGATTTTCTTTAAAACACAGAATATTGATCTGGCTAGCCAGCTTAGGATAACCATAAAAATCAACCAGTTTGGTCACAATGGTTTCTAAGGTAAGGCCATGTAATGGGTTATTCACTTGAGTCATAATCATTTCCGAAAAATTTTATGCAGTTTAACAGTCACTAAGTCGCTACAATAGGCTTTCTTACATTATTAGCCTTGTTAGCCATGCTTATTCCACGTTTATTGTCATTCGCTCTTTTATTGTTATGCCTAGAAAGTCAGGCAATGAATTCCACTCTTTTAGGCAAAGAGACACCCATTGCACAATCTATCTTGGGAGTATCAACGTATGTTGGGCGAATCTCAAATGATGAAAATGAACAGGCGATGTATGTGGGTGCGAGCATGTATATGTATTTTTTTAACTGGGCCTTGGAAGCTCGTTCATTTCCCTCTGATACATTTCAACGCGATAATATGCTTCAGCCCTACGTTGGTTTGGGACTAGGGCGCTTGCTGCAAGTTCAACGAGGCGTCGATTTTACGTCAACAACCCGCCTTCGTATTGTCTCTGAAATTGCATTTGATGAGTTTGTAGATAAACGTAATCATTGGATACTGCAGGGTTTTGTCGAACAGATTCACACGTCTAGCGATAATAAGCGCCGCTATGGCCTTGCACTGGGCTATACCTTTTAAATAAGAATTCTATGAATACAAAATCAAACGACCCATTACGCTACATTGCTGGCTATGCACCTGAGATTAAAGCTCAAGTGCAAGCGATGATTGATAAAGATACTTTAGCAAAATATCTCGATAAAAAGTATCCCCAGCAGCACAGCGTTGGCAACGATAAAGCCTTACGCGAGTATGTGATGGACATTAAAAATCAATACCTACGCAAATCGGCCCCCCTAAGTAAAATTGCGTTTGATAATAAAATTCATGTTGTCCACAATGCCTTAGGCTTACACTCGTTTGTTTCTCGAGTACAAGGTGGCAAACTAAAAAGTAATAACGAGATTCGTATCGGCGCGGTGTTCAAAAAAGCCCCCGTCGCTTTTTTACAGATGATCGTTGTGCATGAGCTTGCTCACCTAAAAGAGAAAGATCACAACAAAGCGTTTTACCAACTGTGCCAGCACATGCTGCCGGAATATCACCAGTTTGAATTCGACATGCGATTGTATCTGGCACAGCTTGAACTTAATCAGAGTTAGCAGCTAGTTCGCGCTTCTGTAAAAACTCCATCAAAATTAAATAGAAAGCCGGCAAAATTAGCAGACAAACAAACGTCGTAAATAAAATACCAAATCCCAGAGAAACCGCCATAGGGGTAATAAATTGAGCCTGACGCGAGGTCTCAAAGACCATAGGCGCGAGACCCCCAAAGGTTGTAAGCGTAGTTAATAAGATAGGACGGAACCTTCGTACTCCTGCTTCAATAATGGCATCTCTTACCGCCAAACCTTGTGCCAGTTTCTTATTAGCAAAGTCCACCAAAATCAAACTGTCATTAACCACGACCCCCGCTAAAGCAACAATACCCAGAATACTCATGATGGATAAATCTTGCCCAAGGATTAAATGCCCCATAATCGCACCCACGGCGCCAAAAGGAATAATCGCCATCACTAAAATAGGCTGTGCATAGCTTCTAAAAGGAATCGCCAACAAAGAATAGATAAGCAGTAATGCAAAACCACCATATAATTTTAAGGCATCCATGGTATCGCTTGTTTCAGCTTGTCTACCTCTGAAACCGACATCAACATTAGGATATTTCTCTTTAAACTGTGGAAATATATCCTCTCTTAAAAGCGACATAACCCCAGGGATCATTCTTCTAGGTTCAACCTCCGCGGTAACGGTAATGATTCGATCACCATCGCGACGGCGAATTTGAGAAGGCGATAATTGCTTCTCAAAATCAGCAACCTCTGCCAACGGTACGTAGCCTCCCGCAGGGGTTTTAATTAACAGCGATTCAATATCTTTAGCAAAAGTTCGCTCCTCTAAAGGCAATCGAACTAATGTTGTTACTTCATTTTTATCCCGTTGCTGACGTATCGCTCTGGCACCGTATAAAGCATGACGCACTTGGCTAGAGACATCCGCAGCGGATAATCCTAAACTGCGCCCCATCGTATTCAGCTCAATTTCCCACTGTGGCTTGCCATTAGTAAAACTACTCGCAAGATCAATCACACCACTTAAAGAACGCAGCTCGGCCATAAGCTCATTACTTAACGCTAAGCTGTCTTCATTATTAGAGCCTCTGAGCTCTATGGTTAACCCTGCGCCTCCTGAAGGACCACCACCGCGCTCTGCATCAAACGTTAAACTGCGTATACCGGCAATTTCTCCAATCGCCTCACGCCAGCGAGCGACTATTTGATTAGCATCTAGAGGACGAACTTCAGTCGGCACCAATCGAGCCTGTATCTCAATGGTCGATTCACTGATATCGCCTTCTACACTTAATACTAAAGGGGTTCCTTCCGCTTCAATCGGATCAGTGACGGCACGCAATTTTTCTTCAACATAAGCGCGTACCCTCACAGCTTCACTGAGAGGTGCGTTAGAGGACAGTTCAATTTTAGCGACGACATACTCACCTTCTAATCGAGGAAACATACTAAAACCCATACGCCCACTGATGGGGTACGACAACACTACAATCGCAACCATAAGAGAAACCGCCAGAACAACACTCGGTGCTCTCAAACATTTTTCTAACGCTGGGCGATAAATTTTATGAATGAAATAATGCAATTTTTTATCGGCTGGCTTCTGAATTTTTCCCATAAAACGGGACAATTTTGAGTCTTGTTTTTTCTCTAGAGAAGCAAGATGGGTGGGCAAAATAAATAATGCTTCCAACCAAGAGATTAGGAAGCAACAAATAACAACAATAGGAATCGATAAAAATAACTTACCCATCCCAGGCAAAGCAAGAAGAGGTAAAAAGGCAACAACATTGGTTAAAATAGCAAACGCTAAGGGCACAGCAACTTCGCGTGCGCCAATAATAGCAGCATCTAAAAAGGGAATACCTTTTTGCATGTGCTCATAAATATTTTCCCCCGCAATAATCGCGTCATCTACCACAATGCCTAATGCAATAATAAAGGCAAACATAGAAACCATGTTGATAGACACATCGAAGATTGGCAACAGTAACAATGAGCCTAAAAAAGCCGTTGGTATCCCCATAGTGACCCAGAAAGCCAAACGGTATTCCAAAAATATACTTAACAAGCACAGCACTAGAATCAACCCAATACCGGCATTCTTTAACAATAAGCCCACGCGTTGTTTATACGTTTCACCATCGTCATCCGTCACGATAAGTTCTAAGTTAGGTGGCAGCTGCTGACGAATAACGTCCAGCTTTTTATACATTGACTCAACCACGGTGGTCGGTGTTTGGTCATCTGAGCGGTAAATCTTTAAACTAATCGCTGGCTTGCCATCGTACGTAACAGAACGATTAGAATCGGCAAACCCCTCTTTTAGTTCTGCAATTTCACCTAATGTCACTTGCACCCCAGCAGCGTCATAACGCAAAGGGATGTCGGCATAATGCTTAGCCCAATAACGACGGTCATTCAACGTAACAAGAATCTCTCCGCCTTCAGTACGAATACTGCCCGCCGATTGCTCGATGGCATTACTCTGAATAATATTAGCCACTTCCGCTAGTGTCAGTTGATAACGTTGTAAATTTTGCTGGCTGATTTCAATGTGAATTTCTTCGCTAGGCGTTCCGCGCAGCTCAATCTTTGATATTTGATCTGACGTTAATAACTCATCACGAATGGATTCAGCCAAAACCTTTAAATCTAATAAAGAGACATCACCGAACAGTGCCAGTGTTGCGACATCAATCGCACGGCTGGCTATTTTTACCATAGGCTGTTCAGCTTCCGCGGGGAAAGTCGAAATACGACTGACTGCTTGCTGAATATCTTGAAAAGCGACCTGACGGTCGGTGCCATTGGCTAACTCTAAAACAACTTGCGCTGAACTCGAACTCGCAACCGAGACAACATCCTTAATACCTTCAAGTGCGCGCACTTCATTTTCAATGGGTAAAATAATACTTTGCTCAATCTCGGCAGGCGTAGCGCCCGCATAAGCGACATTGACAATAATGGTATCGGATTCAAAATTTGGAATAAACTCTTTAGTAATGGCCAGTGACATCATAAAGCCACCAATAATCAAAAAAGCCATAAAGAGATTAGGGGCAACTCTATGGCGCGCCATCCAAGCAACAGGGCCTTTGTGTAAACTATGATCTCGTTGCATTACTTCACCCCTGCTCTAAAGCGCACAGGGGTACCTTCAGTAATCGTACCCAGCTTACTGATTAATAACGCATCGCCTTCTTCAAAACCTGAATCAATCCACACGAATTCACGACCCTGAAAAAGAATGTTCAATGTACGCTGATACAGTTTTTGCTCGTTAACCACCCACACTGAATCACCCCCGACTAAGTACTGACTGGATATTTTATAACTGTTAGGCAGAGTGTTCGCAAACAAACGCACATCGACATAATCTCCAATCAAAATACTGGGTTGTAACGCCAAGGGGTTCTCTATTGCAATTAACAGTTTTGCTTGGCGATCGGCAACATCAACCCCAGGTAATACATGCAATATTTTAGCGTTATGCCAAACCGACTTACCTTCTTTTAGTGCCCAACTGGATTGCCCGATTAATACTTCTTGCTCAAGATCTAAAAAAGGCAAAAGCTGTTTGGACACTTTTACTTCAAGCCAATATTCTTCGCTGTTTGCAATCGTATATAACACGGTACTGGCATTAATCTGACTGCCGATGCTTATGCTGCGCGACATGACTTGACCATTAAAAGGCATTTTTATTTGGGTGCGCTCAAGATTTAACTGCGCACTGTCAAAATCTGCTTTTGCTCTTATAAGTGCCGCTTGTTTTGATTTTTGTTGCGGTTCTCTTAACATCAACGCTTTGTCACGGGGATTTGAGGCAGCGCGAGAATTTTTTGAACGATTATAATCTTGTAATGCGACTCGACCCTGGCCCGATTCAATATCGAGCTCTGCTTGGGCTTGAATAACGGCGGCTTCTTTTTGGATTAACTGTAATTGAAAGTCTACAGGATCGAGCTTAGCAAGCTGAGTGCCTTTGGATAAATAGGCGCCTGGTATCGCTAAAGCGTCTACGTCAACCACCCTTCCACTGACCCGACTATTTAAATCAACTTGCTGAGAAGCAGATACCTCCCCACCCGCTAACCAGCTTGGACGAGATTCTGAGCGAGCAAGTTCTATTACTTCGACCAAGCGTTCTTTGACAGGCGTTATCGTTCTCTCAGGCTTAGGAGCCGTTTTGATAATGGTAAACGCAATGACTATGGCAAACGCCAAAATTAGTACAATTATAAGACT
>JBNMPQ010000097.1:0-9192 GCA_051276935.1 Oleispira sp.
ATTGGGATTAGAACTGATCGAAAAATATTAGCAGCCATATTTTTACTATACCGCACTCCACAATAAAGACCATTTAATGATATAGAGTTTAGCTGTTTTATAGCTGAATTGGAGTTTTTCTAGAAAATATTATAAAAAGCCCTGTTCAGAAGGCAGGGCTTGTCAATAATTCACTAAATTACCGTTCTCTTAACGCTGAGCGGTTTGCTCGTCACTTGCCATGCTGGTAATAATTTCATCTAAACTTTTATTTTGTAGTTGTGCACTCAGCTGTTGGCGATAGGTCGTCACCATGCCTAATCCTGCAATTACCGCGTCATATATTTTCCATTCTTGTTGTTTATTGACATACAATTTAAAATCGATGGGAATGCTTTGACCGTTCGGTTGAATCATTTGCCCTTTTACAATGGCTCTTTTGCCCGATTTATTAAATCGCGCGGCTCTGAATTCAAACTTTTGGCCGTCAAAAGCTTTAAAGGCACCTGTATAGGTGCGAATTTGTAAGTCACGGAAAGTGTCTATAAAGGCGATTCGCTGTGCTTTAGTCGCTTTTCTCCAGTGCTTGCCAAGCGCCATTTTAGCGATGCGTTTTTGATCGATAGCAGGAAGTATGTAACTTTCGACCAAACGTTGCACTTCATCTGGATTGCGCTCTGTGACCGGAATTTTTTTCAGTTCAGAAATAACCGATTGTGTCGCAAACTCAACAGTTTCAGTCGGGTCAGCACCATGAGCGACATTAATTGTGCTCAGAAATGCTATCAGTAAACTGGTGATATATTTCATATGATCTCTCTCTACTAAATTAATTTTAGCATCTAATCTGGCGGTGTGTTCAAAGTCTGTGAATGAGTATGGCGGAATACTTAGAAAACTTTTAGAGGGGCAAAGCACAAATGATTATTCCACCTGAGGAACAATCAAATGTAACTAAGCATAATTGCGTATGAAATCGTTGTCTTTAGCGACGAAACCTCTATTTTTCAATGCACGAGTCAGTTCTGCGGGAACGTCTTTGGCAATCAGAGTGAACCCATTTTCATCTGCCCAAGTGCTCATATGATGGAGCATTTGATGAGCGACACCACGATTAATGGTTATTTTACGGACGCAGAAGTGGCTTAAAGTAATATCGTTGCCGTTTTTTTCAGCTTTGAGTGCACCCAATAAACGAGCGTTAAAACGACCGGCGATGAGCCAGGTGCCTTGATCGAACAATTGTTGCAGCGATGCTTGAATATCGGTTGCATCGGTAAGCCATTCTTGAGGTGCATCAGAGTAAATTTTACCGAGATCAATCCAGTCTTGTTCTGTCGGCTGGCTTATGTGTTCAAGATGTACTGGCATGAGAGTCTCTATTCTGTGATATTGCTGTGCTTTGCTTTATAATAGCTTTTTATCCGTTTGGCGAGATCTTTTTGGAGTCTTCTATGGCACATGCCAGCCGCAAGGCAGTTGTAGAGCGTAATACCTCAGAAACAAAAATTAAAGTCAGCATCAATTTAGATGGTACTGGCGAAGCAAAATTCGATACCGGTGTGCCTTTTTTAGAGCATATGATGGATCAAATTGCCCGTCATGGCATGATTGATCTTGATGTGTATTGCGATGGCGATACACACATTGATGACCACCATACGGTTGAAGATATCGGCATTACCTTAGGCCAAGCTTTTGCTAAGGCGGTTGGCGATAAGCGTGGAATCGTGCGTTATGGCCATTCTTATGTACCTTTAGATGAAGCTTTATCTCGTGTCGTGATCGATTTTTCAGGTCGTCCGAGCTTAGATTTTAAGTGTGATTTTACCCGCGGTAATATTGGTCGTTTTGATACACAGCTGTTTTGGGAGTTTTTCCATGGCTTTGTAAATCACGCCAATGTCAGCATGCACATTGATAACCTAAAAGGTTTCAATGCGCATCACCAGGCAGAAACCATCTTTAAAGCGTTTGGCCGTGCTTTACGAATGGCGCTAGAGTCTGACCCACGTATGGCAGGAAAAATGCCATCGACCAAGGGCGTTCTATAGTCCATGAGCAAAGTCATCAGTAAAACCTGTGCGGTAATCGATTACGGCATGGGTAATTTGCACAGCGCCCATGGCGCTTTGCAGAAAGTAGCTCCTGACTGTCATATTTTGGTGACGTCTGACCCTGCTCAGATTCTTGCCGCTGATCACGTAGTATTGCCAGGTGTTGGCGCTATTCGTGATTGCATGGGTGAGATTCGTGCGCAAGAAATTGATCAGGTGGTTGCGGAAGTCGCAAAGACAAAGCCGTTATTAGGTATTTGTGTGGGCTTGCAGGCAATGATGACACGTTCTGAAGAGAATGGTGGGATCGATTGCATGAATATGTTCCCTGGCCAAGTGCAGTATTTCGGTGACAACCTATTAGGTGACGAGCACCTCGATGGCACAAATGGACGCTTAAAAGTACCGCACATGGGTTGGAATCAGGTTGAACAAGTTGCTCACCCGTTATGGCAAGATATTAAAGATCAGAGCCGTTTTTATTTTGTGCATTCTTATTTTGTAACGGCTAACGATCAAAGCCAAATTAAAGGCCGTGGTCATTATGGCAAACCGTTTGCGGCGGCCATGGGGCAAGATAATATCTTTGCGGTGCAATTTCATCCAGAGAAGAGTCACAAAAACGGCCTGCAGTTACTGCAGAACTTTTTAAGCTGGGATGGTCAGGCTTAAATAGCCCTCCAGATAATTGGATACGAGTTATGGCATTAGCAAAACGCATTATTCCTTGTCTCGATGTCGACCAAGGTCGTGTCGTTAAAGGCGTTAACTTTGTGGGTATTCGTGATGCAGGTGACCCGGTTGAGGTCGCTAAGCGTTATGACGAGCAAGGCGCAGACGAAATAACCTTTCTTGATATTACCGCGACTCATGAAGCCCGTGGTACGACGGTAAAAATGGTAGAAGCGATTGCTGAACACGTCTTTATTCCGTTAACGGTTGGCGGTGGTATTCGTGAAATTGAAGATATCCGCCGTATGTTAAATGCGGGCGCTGATAAAGTATCAATTAACTCAGCAGCCGTCACTAATCCTGACTTTGTGCGTGAAGCTTCACAGAAATTTGGCGCTCAATGCATCGTTGTTGCGATTGATGCAAAGCGGGTTTCGGGTTCCGGTGAACTTGGCGATGTGGATAATAAGTGGGAGATTTTTACTCACGGAGGCCGTAAGCCAACCGGTATTGATGCGGTTGAGTGGGCGATTAAAATGGCGGACTACGGCGCGGGTGAAATACTGCTAACCAGTATGGATCGTGACGGCGTTAAAACCGGTTTTGATTTAGGGGTTACCCGTGCAGTTAGTGATGCGGTGAGTATTCCGGTGATTGCTTCTGGCGGTGTGGGTAACTTAGAGCACTTGGCTGAAGGCGTAACGCTAGGTCATGCGGATGCGGTTCTAGCGGCGAGTATTTTTCACTTTGGTGAATATACGGTGCAAGAAGCAAAGCAGCACATGAGTGATGCGGGCATTGTGATGCGCTTGGACTATAGTGTGACTTAGTGTGATTGACTATATGGATAAGGATATCTTATGAAAATACTTCATCTTGATGATCATCAATTATTTAATGAAGGTTTAGATGCTGTATTTTCTCAGTCTTCAACAAAATTTCAAATCATCAGCGCAACCAATACCGAGCAAGCATTGGATGCTCTTAGGAAGAATAGCGATGTTGAATTAATTCTGATTGATTTGAATATGCCAGACCTCAACGGTCTAGCTTTTATTGATAGCATAAATGAGCGTAATATTTATATTCCTCATATAGTTCTATCTGCGTCAGAAGAAATTTTGGATATTCGCCAAGCTTTACAGAGCGGCGCTTCGGGTTTTATTCCTAAAGCCTATAATTGCCAGGGAATATTGGAAATTATTGAGCAGGTTATGCTAGGGGGAGCCTATGTTCCTGATAATATTTTAGCGGGGATGAAATCTCTGCTAGAAACCCCTTATTTGCTAGATGAATACAAACTCTTAAGGCTTATAAATTAAGACCGAGTCAATTCGATGTATTAAAACTAATACGTCAGGTATATTCGAATGAATAAATTGCAATCGTTCTGAATCTACGTCGAAATACAATAAAAATGCATCTGAAAACATTATTTACATCATTCCAAGTTAGTAATCGATTAGAGTGTGTGCTATGTGCTGAGCGTATTGGTTTGTTATAGCCAATACATTAGTGATTACTTTTTTGATAGGGAAAACTCGTGTTTCAACCGATACTAGATCAAAATACTAATGTAGATCGCATTGAGAAAGAGCGCTTAGACTTATACATGAAAGACATGGTACCGCATTACCTGGGCGCCATATTTACCTCGGCTCCTTTCATGTATTTCATTTTTTACGAATCGCTAGTTACCGATATTTTTCCTGTTTGGTTATCAATAGCTATTTCTCTAGGTATTGTTGTTGCTCTGGTTTATTATTTTTTTTATAAACATTATGATCGTCTCTCTTTATCTTCTTGGAAGTTAGTAAGCTACTTTCCTCTCATTGGCTATAGCTTATATATGGCCTCGGCATCTTGGTTGCTATTACAAACGAATACGAACATCTACGTATATACCATGATCGTTGTGCTTATCTCGCTAACAGGGACGACTGCGTATGCCATTTCTTATTATTTAACGAAATATTTTATATTTCTTACTCTCCCCTTATTATCGCTAGCGATAAAAATATCGGTAATGGGTATTGAAAACACCGGCTTAATTTATGGGGTGCTATTATTTTTATGGGTGTCATCATTTTCATTTGGTCACCATATTCATAAATCGTTAATGATGTCTATTAAATTGAAATTTGAAAATATACAAGCTCGGTTGAATGCGGAGCGTGCAAATATAGAAAAATCACAATTCATTGCTGCTGCAAGTCATGATATTCGTCAACCGCTTCAAGCAGTCTCTTTATTTACGAGTACCTTGAAATCACGAAATAAAAATACAAAAAATGATATTTTATTTGAGCGCCTTGAAAATAGCGTTGATAGTATGTCCGAACTGTTAAATGATTTATTAGATGTGTCAAAACTAGATGCTCAAGTAATCACACCTCAGCCGCAGCACTTAGAGCTAGATGTGATGTTTAAAAGACTACAGAGTGAGTTTGAGTTCTCAGCAAAGGAGAGGAGTATAGAATTAGCTGTAAATAGTAATGGTTGTATTGCATTTTCTGATACTATTTTATTGGAGCGAATCTTAAATAATCTGTTAAGTAATGCTATTCGATATACGGCTTCTGGGAAAGTAGATTTAATCGCTTTTATAGATGCTGAGAAGATGACAATCAGTATTACTGATACGGGAATGGGTATTCCTTTAGAAGAACAAACAGCAATCTTTATGGAGTTTTATCAGTTAAATAATCCTGAACGAAATCGGAGTAAAGGCTTAGGGCTGGGTTTGCCGATTGTGAAGCGTTTGTGCGAACTGCAGAATTGGCCTTTAGAATTAACATCTGAAGTTGAAAAAGGTACTTGTTTCAGTTTTAGCTTGCCAATAGGAAAGCGAGAGTTAATCCAAAAAACTGAAGAAAATAATACAGTATTAAGTCTACAAGGACTTAATATATTGGTTATAGAGGATGATGAGGATGTCCGTTTCAGTTTACTTCATCTGTTAGAAGGGTGGGGTTGTAATGTACATGCTTTTGAGTCTTCAGAAGAAGCTTGCGAAACCCTTAATGCTTCACCTTTATGGCGGCCAAATTGTCTTATCTCTGATTATCGTTTAGCGAATAATAAAACAGGGCTTGAAGCCGTTCGAGACGTTAGACTTCTTTTAAATGAAAGCGTATTTTCTTTAATTATTACCGGCGATACAGCCCCCGATAAAATACAAGAGATAGAGGCGAGCGGCTTAATTGTATTTCATAAACCTATCAAGCCAGCCAGACTTCGTTCAGTGATTCATCATAAAATGAAACATGTTATAAATAAGAGTATATCTTGAAAATACTTCATCTTGATGACCACGTACTTTTTGCAGAAGGCTTAAGTGCAGTACTTTCTCAGCATGCCAAAGAGATTGAAATCATCAGTGCCAATGATGCTGAGCAAGGGCTGATGCTTATTGAACAGAATCAAGACATTGATCTGATTTTCATTGATCTCAATATGCCTGGGTTGAATGGTTTGGCTTTTATTGACAGTATAAATGAACGAGAGCTTTTTATTCCTTTTGTGGTGCTTTCGGCATCAGAAAATATCTGGGATATCCGTGAAGCTCTGAAAAGTAGTGCTGCTGGTTTTATTCCTAAAACCTATAGTTGTAAAAAAATTATCGAGATTATCGATCAGGTGATGTTAGGCGAAGTGTATGTGCCAAATAATATTTTAGCCGCTATGGAAAACTTACCTGAAAAAAAACCTCTGCATGATCAGCATAAAATCCTTTCTGCTTATAAACTAGGTCAGCGTCAATTCGATATCTTAAAGTTGATGAGGCAAGGTTATTCCAACGATGAAATGGCAGTGGTATTGAATATAAGTAAAAATACAATTAAGACCCATGTGAAAACGTTATTTACGTCATTCCAAGTAAAAAATCGATTGGAATGCGTGCGGTATGCGGAACGTATTAATTTATTCTGATAATTAATTTCGATTAACCCTATCGATTGTCTATGTGTTAACTGCATGATGGGCATGTATAGATAATTTTTTGTGTATCACAAACCTTAATTGAGCCGCATTAATCGGCTTATGTAAAATTGTAAACCCGCTATCTTTCGCAAGCTGGGTTCTTATCGGACCTGTATCGCCGATGAGGATGATGACGAGGGTATCACAAGCATAAAAATCTTGAATGAGTTTTACTGTATCAATACCCAATTTATTTCGTATAAACTAAAATCAGAAATTATTAATCTAGGTTGCCATTCTTTCTGAACTGATTTTAAAATGGATTTTTAAGCATAATAAAAGCACTGAACATTACATTGCCAATTTTTTAATAGGTTGTTTAATTTTATCTGAACACTGTCATTCATATCAAGAATAATAATCTTACTTTTTTTAAATCCAAAAATATCATTCATACTATTTTTATACTTAGTAGTATTGCTTGCAGACAAAATTGATCGGGTCTCCGGAGCTGTATTCAATAATTCTGACATATTATTAACCCCTGGTTCCAACTGCCCCCTATCAGAGCAACACTAATATTGTTATTTTTTGTAAGAGAACATGAATAGATGCTAACTGAGTAGCATCTATTCATGTTCAGTAAGTTGATTTTTATTGCTATGTTTTAAAAACTTTGTGCTTCATTTAAAAAAATACAGGATTACTACTCAATGCATCAGGATTGATATCTTTTAGCAGTACAGTCCCGCTTTCTGTGCCATCGGTGATCCAAAGTTCTTCACCGTCCACTCCATCGTCAACAGCAATTAATAGTTTAGTATCATCAAATGCAGCAGCTACGATTTCAGAGACTGCAGAGATGGCACTGGTATTTAAGGTTTTAATCATCATCGTACCAGCCACTGTGCCATCACTGATCCAAAGCTGGGTATTGTCTAAATGCGTGGTGTCTAATGCGGTAAATACAACCTTATTACCTAAGCGCGTCACATTTTTAACATAGCCACCATCAAGGCCAGTATTTATATCCAATACAATGGTGCCCGCTTCGGTGCCATCGCTATAACCCAACTCTTGACCGGAGGCCGCGTTGCCCGAGATAAAGAATATTTTACGATCACCCATGCTGACAATATCGCGAGGATTAAGCGAGTGGTTTAGAGTAATGGAAGCATCGTTAGTATCAGCCACCATATTCGTGCCATTCGCTGTGCCATCGGTTGCCCATAGCGCTGTCCCGTCGGTACCGTTGTTGGCAACAAAGTACAAGCGATCGCCGGATACAGTCCAGCCAGAAGGGAAGCTGCCAGCAGTGCCTGGGTTAATGTTTTTCAGTACATTAGTGCTGCTATCATCACCGCCACTGAACCAAGGCTCTAAATTTGTAGATGGGCCAGACGCAGTCGCAGGGTCAACTGGCACAGGTGCGGTGAAAAACACACCGTTGTTAAATGCCGTTACGTACTGTGGGTTGCCACTTAATTGAACCGAGCTACCAGGAACAACACCTGGTTGAAGATCTTTGACTAATAAGGTGTTTGCACCTGTGCCGTCGGTAATATAGAGCTCATTGCCTTGTGGGCCTGAGGCGGTAAAAAATAATTGATCGCCAACAACAGTAAAGTTTTGTGGATTTTCCGCTACGCCGCTTGGTAGTAGGCGAATATGATTATCTGTTCCAGCGTCTGTGCCGTCAGTAAACCATAGCTTTGAACCCGCAGCTGGAAAAACACTGGTAAAGAGGCTAAATACGACGCCATCTTTAAACGGCACCATTGTTGATGGTCTTGAACTTGAGCCGCCTGCGCGTATATCTTTGACCATGGTAGTACCCGCTTCTGTACCATCAGTAACCCAGATTTCATCACCGTGAATACCATCGTTTGCAGTGAAGAACCACTTATCAATATCAGAGCGAACAAGTTTTGAAGGATAACTTCCAGCTCCATCGCTGATATCTTTAACCAGCACAGTACCTGCTGCAGTCCCGTCTGTTTTCCATAGCTCGACTCCAGTGTTCACACCTCCGTTGGCTGAAAATAGGTGGAAAGAATTAGTAGGAGTAACGGGGACTGTAGTTACAGGTGGCGGTGTTACAGGTGACGGTGTTTCTGGGTCTGAGCTACCACCACCAGAGCCTCCTCCGCATCCTGTAAGTACTATGGTCGCTGATAATAATGCTTGCGCAAGTAATGATTTTGTTAACATAATTCTATTCTTCATTAAGGTTGTCTTTTAAAACAACTAGTTTAATGAGTACAGATAATTTGTGATCACCCCAGAGGGTGAGCGTGTATTGATACTTTGAAAGAAACCAATATCAGCAGAATACTGATATTGGTTGGGGCAGGTTTAAACGTATTTTAGTTTTTCTATTTACGTTTTCTACCGAAGAACAAACCCGCTGCCAATAGATATAAAAAGTTCATAGAACCACCACCAGAGCCACCGTCAGAACTTGCATCCCCTGTCGTATTAGCGACAATCGTCGTTGTCTTAAAATTGCTTGTCACACCCCCAATATTGAGCTGTGTCGTAGTATTGGCGCTGTACTGTG
>JBNMPQ010000098.1:0-9134 GCA_051276935.1 Oleispira sp.
AGATATTCTTTAGCTAACAACGGACCTTTATCAGACCATGACAGCTGAGCGAGCCTTTGCATCCAATAGCTATTAACTGTGCCTTTTTCATAATGGCTTGATAATTTTTCTTTCTGTGCTTTTTGTAATACTCGAATTTGCCATGCCCAGAGAGAGTAGCTATTCATTTCTTTATCATTAGCTCGTAGATGAGCCGTTGTTCTTAGTAAAGCAGGCTCCAGAGAAAAACCTTTAGAGACACTAGAAATAAACAGACTCAAATGCTCCGCAGCATATTCTTTCAACTCTGGCAGAGTTTTAGTAAAACCCTCAAAATATCCACGTTTTAGCATTTCACCCAATGGAAATTCTTGCCAGTTAATTTGGTTTTCATTTGCGGCTTGCTGTAAAGGTTCTTTAATTAGAACTTCTGCAGATATACCTAAACCTGCACTCAATTTTCTGATCATATTCAAGCTAAGGGTACGAGTACCATTCAACACCTCAGTTACTTTGGGGGCTGAGCCGATAAACGGCACGAGATCTTTCCTTTTAAGACCATTTTGATCCATACGAAACAAAATTGCCTCCAGAGGACTTGGAGGGTCCACTGGAAAGGCTTCTTTCTCATAGCTCTCTATAAGCAGCGCCAATACTTCTATTTCATCTGCTTCGGCGCTGCCTGTCGGAGAGTCAAGGTCCATCAGACTCATTAAACGAGACATTGCTTGACTATGTTCCTGCTCTGATTTTATTATTTTAATATGACTCATAATTTCATCCTTCAAAAGTTTTGCTTATCGTACTCTGAGTGAGTTCCAACCCACTCAACAACCGCAATTCCATTTTGATACTTTACTTTAATTACCAAGCGATAATGATTTCCTTTAATATTGAAAATGACTCGATTACCCGAGAGAAAGTCCGCACTGCGATATCTGTCTTTGATATCTTGGGGCTTTTCCCAAATAGCGTTCTTCGCTTCATCGAACCATGAATCTAACGCTGCCTTAACATTTGCATGTTGTCGGCTAAACTTGGTTAACTTGTCTCTTCCTAAGACCTTCATTACGCCCTCAGGTTCCCTTTTTGGGAATTATATTTTAAATTACCAAAAAGGGAACCTTTAAATAGTAAATACCCTATCTAAACGTTTATTTAATGGTCAATATCTCTACGAAAAGATAATTATTCTACCGTCACTGACTTAGCCAAATTCCTTGGCTGGTCAACGTCTGTCCCTTTTAGTACAGCCACATGATAAGAAAAAAGCTGTAATGGAATAGTAAACACAATAGGCGATATGCCTTCCGGCACTTTAGGTAAATCAATGACTTGGCACTCTTTTGTACTGGTAAAATTTGTTTGTGTATCCGCAAAAACAAAAAGTTGGCCGCCACGTGCCTGCACTTCTGCGAGATTCGA
Source organism: Oleispira sp. (assembly GCA_051276935.1). Taxonomy (GTDB): domain Bacteria; phylum Pseudomonadota; class Gammaproteobacteria; order Pseudomonadales; family Oceanobacteraceae; genus Oleispira. The sequence continues at coordinate 1,405 of JBNMPQ010000098.1, forward strand.
TTTTAGTTTGTCTAATAAATCATCGTGGGGAGCAACGGCAATAATTGGCATGTCGCTATCCACTAGCGCTAAGGGTCCATGTTTAAGCTCGCCAGCAGGGTATGCTTCCGCGTGAATATAGGAAATTTCTTTTAACTTAAGGGCGCCTTCAGCTGCAATTGGATATTGAATACCTCGCCCTAAGAATAACGCGTGATGTTTTTCAACAAACTGTTCGCTGATCGTTGCGATTTTTTTATCCAAAGAAAGAACATTTTCACATAAAGAAGGCAGCTGTTGTAACTCTTTAACCATCGTCGCTTCTTGCTCTTCCGAAACACCGTTGCGCCGCCCCAAGACAATGGTTAATAGTTTCAACGCTACCAACTGAGTGGTAAATGCTTTTGTTGACGCGACGCCTATTTCTGGCCCAGCTTCCGTCATAAGAGATAAGTCCGACTCTCGTACAAGCGCGCTGTTAGGCACGTTACAGATGGTTAAGGCTGCAAGAATACCTTGTTGTTTAACTTTTTGTAACGCTGCCAGCGTATCCGCAGTTTCTCCTGACTGAGAGATAGTCACTACTAAAGTATTTTGTGGAATAAACGCCTTACGGTAGCGAAACTCGCTAGCAATTTCTACGCTGCAATGCAGGTTAGCGATAGACTCTATCCAATATTTAGCCACCAGAGCTGCATGATAACTGGTACCACAGGCCAGTAATTGGATGTGTTTTGTTTGATCAAAAATAGCGCCTGCTTCTGTACCAAAGCACTCTTCCAGCACACGCGTTTTACCCAGTCGGCCTTGAAGTGTTTGCTGAATCAGCGATGGCTGCTCATAAATTTCTTTCAGCATATAATGGCGATATTCACCTCTGCTTGACGATTGTTCATTTTCGCTTAGCTTTACTTTTTCACGCTCAACTATAATGCCGTCCTTATCTGTGATAATGAACGCTTGAGATGAAATTTCAGCAAGATCACCTTCTTCTAAATAAATAAATTGATCTGTCACTTGTCGTAGAGCTAATTGATCCGATGCGATAAAGTTTTCTTCTATACCAACACCAATAACCAGAGGGCTACCTTTTCTCGCCGCTATTATCTTTTCTGGTTCGCTTTGACTGATGACACCTAGCGCATAAGCTCCTTCACATTGATCAATGCAGAGTTTTACCGCTTCTTTCAACGATGAGGTTTTTTTCAGGCAGTCTTCAACAAGATGAACAACCACTTCTGTATCGGTTTCACTTAAAAAGATATAGCCTTTTTCTGTTAACTGTTCGCGTAATGCTTCATGGTTTTCAATAATACCATTGTGTACCAATGTCACTTCTGACGATGTGTGAGGATGTGCATTATTCTTCGTTGGTTTTCCGTGTGTCGCCCAGCGAGTGTGTGCAATACCAACATGACCTTTAATAGGGGCTTGTTTAATCGCTTCTTCAAGATTAATGACTTTACCCACTTCTTTGCTAATTACTATGTTGCTAGTTTCTTCTATAATCGCAACACCCGCAGAGTCATAGCCACGATATTCTAGACGACGTAGACCTTCTAGTAATATTTCGGTTACGTTCCTTTTAGCAACGGCGCCAACAATTCCACACATAATTTTCTCGTTTTTTAGCGTATTAAATAATTCGTTATTGGGTGATTTTTTCTGGGCGCGACCATTCTTTATGCGTTTTTTGTGGTGCCCGAGTTAACGCCAGTGTGTTCTTTTCTACCGACTTATTAATCGTCGACCCAGCACCTATTGTTACACCATCGGCTAAATTAACCGGAGCAACCAAAGCCGTATTTGAACCAACAAAAACGTCGTCGCCTATAATTGTTTGATGTTTATTCACACCATCATAATTACAGGTAATTGTCCCAGCACCAATATTAACACCTTCACCTAAGGTAGCATCTCCCACATAACTTAAGTGATTTACTTTGCTACCTTTACCAATATGTGTTTTTTTAGTCTCAACAAAATTGCCAATTTTTGCGTTGTCATCTAAAACAGTATCAGGACGAAGACGTGCAAATGGACCAATAGTACAGTGCTGTCTTATTGTCGCTCCCTCTAATATACAGTTATCTTTGATAACTGTTCCTGATGCGATCGTTGTGTTTTCTATAATACAGTTCGCGCCAATAACGACATTATCTCCGATGGTGACTTGTCCTTTAAAGATACAATTCACATCGATAATCACATCATTACCCACGCATAACTCTCCTCTACAATCAAAACGTGAGGGATCTATTAATGTCACTCCATCTACTAAAAGTTTTTCAGCTATGGTCGTTTGATAAATTCGTTCCAGCTGGGCTTGTTGCCGGCGGTCATTAACTCCGAGTACTTCCCATTCGTGTGAAGGTTGTTCTGTATTAATCGAAACACCTTGGCTTTTAGCCATTGCGATGATATCCGTTAAATAATATTCACCCTGTGCATTACGATTTGATAGGAGAGGCAGCCATGCCTGTAGGTGGGCTGAATTCACCGCCATTACGCCAGTATTTACCTCTGCAATCATTAACTCTGCTTCTTTTGCATCTTTTTGTTCCACGATAGAAACGACCTGACTATTCTCATCTCTGACAATTCGGCCATAACCCTGTGGGTTATCTAATTCAACCGTCAGTATCCCTAAGCTATTTTCATCAACAATACTTATTAGCTTATTAAGTGTTTGCTTGCTGATAAGTGGAACATCGCCATAAAGAATCAAAACAATAGCTTCATTTAAAAAATAGGGTAGGGCTTGTTGAACCGCATGCCCTGTTCCCAGTTGTTCTTTTTGCTCGATGAAATTAAGCTTGTCTATTGTTTTAAGTGCTTGCTTAACATCTGTAGCTCCGTGGCCCACTATAATGTTGAGAGGGTTGTCCGATAGCTGTTTTGCGGTATCGATGACATGCCTTAGTAATGGCTTGTCCGCAATAGGGTGCAACACTTTCGGGAGTGCTGACTTCATACGCTTACCTTTACCGGCAGCAAGAATAGCTATATTTAACATAAGCAAAGATGACTCTTAAAGATCGTGGTATAGAAAGTGTGTCAGGCACAAAAAAAGGTAGCTAATGCTACCTTTTTTTAGATGAAGATTCACTAAACAGAATGTAAGTCTGGGTTATTTACCCATTTTCTTGCGTATTGCTTGAAGCGTACGAAGCTGAGCTGATGCTTCTGCCAACTGTACTGCCGCCGCAGAGTAATCAAACTCGCCGCTACGATTAGCCATATTTCTTTCAGCATCTTCTTTTGCCTGTTGAGCAGCAGCTTCGTCCATATCTTCTGCACGTAAAGCTGTATCAGCAAGTACGGTAACTACATGAGGCTGAACCTCAATGTAGCCGCCAGAAACATAGTAAACCTCTTCTTCGCCTGATTGAGTAATTACTCGAATAGGACCAGGCTGTAAGCCGGATAATAAAGGTGCATGACCATAGCCAATACCTAAATCACCTTCTGTACCTGCAGCAACAACCATTTCAACTAGGCCAGAAAAAATCTGCTTTTCTGCACTAACGATGTCACAGTGGACTGTCATCGCCATAACATAACCTCTTTATTAGAAAGAGAATAAAGCATTATCATGGGCTCAGAGCAAGTAATTCTTTACTCTGAGCCCATGATAATTGCCATTATTCTTTATTACAATGTTTTCGCTTTTTCGATCGCTTCGTCGATAGTACCGACCATGTAGAACGCTTGTTCTGGAAGATTATCGTATTCACCAGCCAAGATACCCTGGAAACCACGGATAGTCTCTTTAAGAGAAACATACTTACCGGGAGAACCCGTAAATACTTCTGCTACGAAGAATGGCTGTGATAGAAAACGTTCAATTTTACGTGCACGGGTGACGGTTTGCTTGTCTTCTTCTGACAATTCATCCATACCCAAGATAGCAATAATATCTTTAAGTTCTCTGTAACGCTGGAGTACAGTTTGTACACCACGCGCTATATCATAATGCTCATTACCAATGATTAACGGATCGAGCTGACGCGAGGTAGATGCCAATGGATCGACCGCTGGATAAATACCTTTCGATGCGATATCACGTGAAAGTACAACCGTTGAATCCAAGTGGGCAAACGTGGTTGCTGGCGATGGATCGGTTAAATCATCAGCAGGTACGTATACGGCTTGGATAGAGGTAATTGAACCCGCTTTAGTAGATGTAATACGCTCTTGGAACACGCCCATTTCTTCTGCTAGTGTAGGTTGATAACCTACCGCTGACGGCATACGACCTAATAGTGCTGATACTTCTGTTCCCGCTAGAGTGTAGCGATAGATGTTATCAACAAACAAAAGAACGTCTTTACCTTCGTCACGAAATTTTTCAGCCATGGTCAAGCCCGTTAGTGCAACACGTAAGCGGTTACCTGGAGGCTCATTCATTTGGCCATAAACCATGGCTACTTTAGAGTTACTAAACGTTTCAACGTCAACAACGCCAGCTTCTTGCATCTCGTGGTAAAAATCATTACCTTCACGAGTACGTTCGCCAACACCCGCAAATACAGATAGACCACTGTGTTGCAGTGCGATGTTGTTAATTAATTCCATCATGTTGACAGTTTTACCAACACCGGCGCCACCGAATAGACCCACCTTACCACCCTTAGCGAATGGGCAAACGAGATCGATAACTTTAATACCAGTTTCTAGTAATTCATCAGAAGCAGATAATTCATCATAAGCAGGCGCTTTACGGTGAATTGGCATACGTTCTTTTTCGCCAATAGGTCCACATTCATCGATTGGACTACCTAATACATCCATGATGCGACCTAATGTTTCAGTCCCTACAGGCACTGAAATAGGCGCTTCGGTGTTTGCTACTTCTAGGCCTCGGCTAATGCCTTCAGATGAACCCATTGCAATTGCACGAACGACGCCGTCGCCTAATTGCTGTTGAACTTCTAATGTTAAGCCTTTTTCACTCACAGTAAGCGCGTCATAGACTTTGGGTACTGAATCACGTGGAAATTCCACATCAATCACGGCACCAATAATTTGTACAATACGTCCGCTACTCATTTCCGAGTCCTCTATATTAATTTTCAATGGGGTCAGAGTCGATTGTATTCGAATCTTTCCTTTTATTTTTTTTATTATTATTCAAGTGGGTCAAATTCAATCGACTCTGACCCATTGAAAAAATTAAACCGCCGATGCACCACTAACAATTTCAGATAATTCTTGGGTAATCGCTGACTGACGCGCTTTGTTATAAATCAACTGTAAATCATCGATCATATCGCCCGCATTATCGGTTGCGCTTTTCATTGCAATCATACGAGCAGCTTGTTCACATGCAGCGTTTTCAACCACCGCTTGATAGACCTGTGACTCTATATAGCGCATCAATAGACCATCTAATAACTCTTTTGCGTTTGGCTCATAAAGATAGTCCCAAGTATGTTTTAACTTAGTGCTAGCTTCAGCTTGTAAAGGTAACAACTGATTAACTTCTGGCTTTTGTGTCATGGTATTAATGAATTCATTATTGACCAAGAACAATCGATCGATTTTAGCGTCACTGTACGCATCAAGCATAACTTTAACCGTGCCAATAAGACTAGACACTGAAGGTCTTTCGCCAATATCACGCACCGCTGCTTCAACATTACCGCCGTAATTATTAAAAAACGCCGCCGCTTTTGCACCAATCAAACACAGGTCGATCTCAACTTCTTGATCCGCCCATTGTTTCATCGACCTAACGGCTGCTTTAAACGCGTTAGTATTTAAGCCACCACACAAGCCACGATCTGTAGAGACAATAATAAAGCCAACACGCTTTACTTCGCGTTCTTGCAGGTACCCATGCTTATACTCTGGGTTAGCATTTGCAAGATGCCCAACAACATTTCGAATACGTTGTGCATAAGGCTTACCTAATTGCATGCGTTCTTGAGCTTTACGCATTTTACTCGCGGCAACCATTTCCATTGCACTAGTAATTTTTTGCGTACTTTTAATACTCGAGATTTGAGTACGAATTTCTTTTCCGACTGCCATCTTCTTTTCCGACTATTAGTGAAGGTCTACTGACACTGAGCTTTAAATCTATAAGCCTTAAATCTACAAACAAACAACTTATTTGCTTACCACGTTTGTGTTGCTTTAAATGCTTCTAATGCAGACTTAAATGTCGATGATATCTCATCGTTATAGTTTCCACTGCCGTTAATTTGATCCATTAACGCGCCATGCTCACTTGCCATATAGGACAATAAAGCAGATTCGAAGTCACCAATTTTAGCAACAGCAATATCATTCAAAAAGCCTTCATTCGCTGCAAATAATACGATACCCATTTCAGCAATAGAAAGAGGTGAGTATTGTTTTTGCTTCATTAATTCTGTAACACGTTCACCTCGATCTAACTGTGCTTTCGTTGCATCATCAAGATCAGAAGCAAACTGTGAGAACGCTGCTAGCTCACGATACTGTGCAAGTGCAGTACGAATACCGCCCGATAGTTTCTTAACAACCTTAGACTGTGCTGCACCACCTACACGAGATACTGAAATACCCGCATCCATCGCTGGACGAACGCCCGAGTTAAATAGATCTGTGTCTAGGAAGATTTGGCCATCGGTAATTGAAATTACGTTAGTCGGTACGAATGCAGATACGTCACCCGCTTGTGTTTCAATAATGGGTAATGCTGTCAATGAACCTGTTTTACCTTTTACTTCACCTTTAGTGAAATTTTCTACATATGCCGTGCTTACACGAGACGCACGCTCTAATAGTCTTGAATGTAGATAGAAAACATCACCCGGATACGCTTCACGACCTGGAGGACGACGAAGTAATAGAGAAATTTGACGATAAGCCCATGCTTGCTTAGTTAAATCATCATAAATGATTAATGCATCTTCACCACGGTCACGATAATATTCGCCCATGGTACAACCAGCAAATGGTGCTAAAAATTGCATCGCAGCAGGATCGGAAGCGGTAGCAGCAACAATAATCGTATGCTCCATTGCGCCGTGCTCTTCTAACTTACGCACTACTGAGGCAATTGAAGAGGCTTTCTGGCCGATAGCAACATAAATACACTTAATGCCTTTGCCTTTTTGATTGATGATTGCATCAACCGCAATGGCTGTTTTACCAGTTTGGCGATCACCAATAATCAATTCACGCTGACCACGACCAACAGGAACCATTGCATCGATTGCTTTAAGACCTAATTGAACCGGCTGATCTACTGATTGACGCGCAATGACACCCGGTGCAATTTTTTCAATCGCATCTGTTTGTTTTGCATCAATAGGGCCTTTACCATCAATTGGAATACCCAATGCGTCGACAACACGACCTTGTAATTCAGGGCCAACTGGCACCTCAAGGATTCGACCGGTACATTTACAGCTCTGACCCTCTGCAATTGACTGATAGTCGCCAAGAACAACAGCACCTACCGAGTCACGCTCGAGGTTAAGTGCCATACCATAAACGCCACCGTCAAATTCGATCATCTCACCATACATAGCATCGGCTAAACCATGGATACGAATAATGCCGTCGCTAACGGAAACAACCGTGCCTACATTTTTGGCTTCACTGCTAACATCTAAAGAATCGATACGACTCTTAATAATTTCACTGATTTCTGAAGGATTCAGCTGCTGCATGCTCTGTTCCTCTTACCCCATTTCGGTGGTTGTCGTTTAATACGTTTGTTTAAATCAATTTAAACCAATGGTTTCAGATAACTT
>JBNMPQ010000099.1:0-9115 GCA_051276935.1 Oleispira sp.
GTGATCTTTTTGGGCGAATCATTTGCGTTTGAACAAGGGTTGTTTGCGCTGTTGATTGTATTGGCCATTTGCTCGGCGTTGCGGGCTAAGCGCTAACTCGCTTTTTTCTTTTTAGTATATTTCCTAACCGGTGCTTTATTTTTAGCACCTTTTCTTTTAAAACTCTGCCCTTGTCCTTTCAATCCTTGCAAGGCTGTCGGTATGTGCCGCTTGGCTTGTTCGATTAATGCCAATAAGTGCTGATTAAGCGGCCCCATGAAACCTTGATAGTTCAACTCGCGCTGACTGATGGCATTCAGTTGCTGTTCCCACAATGCGGTCATGTCAGGAGTAATCGCCGACTCGGGCAGGCTATTAATTAATCCTTGCCCTACTTCCGTACTCAGAATTTGTTTACCACTGCGTTGTAAAAAATTACGTTTAAATAATAATTCGATAATCCCCGCCCGCGTGGCTTCTGTGCCAAGACCATCGGTTTCTTTTAAGGTCTTGCGAATCTCGCTGTTCGTTACATAACGAGCAATACCTGTCATCGCTGCTAACAAGGTACCGTCGTTAAAATGTTCGGGGGGTGTGGTTTGTTTTTCTACTAGTTTGGCGTTGTTGCATGACCAAGCGTGCTTGCCATGTTGCTTATCGTTGGGGTCTAAAGTGATCGGCGGTAGGTCTTGTGATTTTTTCCCAGCTAACGGCTCATTCGCTTGCTGCCCACTTCTATTAGCTGAATTCGTTTTATCACCATAAAGTGCTTTCCAACCGAGCTTAAGTGGCTGCTTGGCCTGAGTTTTAAATAAGCCTCCCGCAATCATGGCTTCGACTTTAGTCTCGGCGTATTGATACGCTGAGAAAAACTGCATCAGGTATTGGCGCGCAATGTGGCGGTACACTTTTTTTTCAAACTGATTGAGCTTTTCAAACTGTGCAGACGAAATCGACTTTTCACTCGGTACAATCGCATGATGCGCTTCTACCTTGCTGTCGTTAAACGCTTTGCTTTTTAAGCTGGGCTGAGCGAGCTTTGCATACGCTTGCAGCGGCTGGCAGTTCTGGCCAATCGCTTGAATCACACTCGGCGCTAGACTGTGCTGTTCAGCGGGTAAGTGACGACTGTCGGATCTTGGGTAGGTAATTAACTGATGACGTTCATACAGGCTTTGGCAAGTATCTAAAACCTGCTGCGCACTCATGGCAAATGCTTTTGCGGCTTCTATTTGCAGCGTCGATAAATTAAACGGCAATGGCGCTGGCTGTTGCTTATCTTTTTGCTCGAGCTTGGTGATTTCAGCGGGCTGTTGATGAATACGTTGGCAGACATTCTCTGCTAACGGTTTATGCAGTATACGTCCTTCTTCATCTTGATACGGTTTGCAGGCTTCGCTGGGCTGCCACTTTAAAAGAAAGGATTCATTAGAGGCATTCACCAAGTTCGCTTCCACTTGATAAAAGTCGCGACTAACGAAGTTCTTAATTTCCTCATCACGCTTAACTACCAAGCCTAATAACGGCGTCTGTACGCGTCCAACCGATAATACCCCCTGATAACCCGCCTTCTGCCCTTGCAAGGTATACGCTCGGGTCATATTCATGCCGTACAGCCAATCGGCCCGTGAGCGTGACAGTGCGGATACCGATAGTGGGACGAACTCTTGATTGCTGCGTAAATTGCTTAAGGCGCGCTTAACCGCAGGGGGATTCAAGTCGCTGATTAAACAACGCTGGGTATTCTTTCTTTTATGGGCACTGATTTTAAGGTGACTTAAGACTTCATCAACTAATAGCTGACCTTCGCGATCGGGATCACCCGCATGCACGATTTGATCGGCCTGCTTCACCAGTTTGCGTAATACGGTTAATTGCGACCGAGTTTGGCTCTTGGCTTTTAACTGCCATTCTTGCGGCACAATAGGCAAGTGCTCAAGCTTCCAAGATTTGTACGCTTCATTATAAGCATCCGGCTCTGCCTGCTCTAATAAATGACCAATACACCAACTCACCACATCGCCATTCGCCAGCTCGATATAACCTTGCTGCTTTCGGTGTGGTTTATTCAACATACTGGTTAAGCCATCGGCAATGGCGCGCCCAAGACTGGGCTTCTCTGCTATGTAGAGTTTCATACAACTGACTGTATAGATAAACAGTACCCATTTCAAGATCAAGTTTAAAGGAACATTTCAATAAAAAATCTTTATGCACAATTGGCTAAATCGTGACAATTTTAATGAATGTCCGATCTGTCAACATTCCAACACTTTGTCGTGAGTTGTCTAAAAATACTATTTTTACGTTCAAAAAAACATCATATTGACCTCAAGCGAGACGCAGCAAGGCCCCGATGTAGTTTCAACTATCTTATACCCAACCTTATCCACACATTCTGTGGGTAAGATTATAATAAGTCATGAAATTAATTCGTTTTTATTGAAAATCAAGACTTGCTTTGCATTTTTTTTGATTTATTTTTTGATTTTTTAGAGCGTATTTTGTCCAATATTTTTTTCTATTATTATCGCTGAATCCCTTGACATCAGAGGGTTTCAGAGAAAAAAGCATACTGATCAAAAAATGAACAATCTGACTGGGAGCCATATAAAATGGGGGCAAACTGGAGTTATATTTTGATTGTACACAGACTTATACACAGAAGCTGTTAGTAATTCACGATATCCATCTTTTAAACCGTTTTGTGGGTATTTTATTCATTTTGTCACATTGCTTGAGTGTCAGTTTTTTTACTAAACATCTGTTTATTAATGCTTAGACAAGTTACTCACATGGCAACCTAAGTTCGATGTATATCTATTCGCTGGCCTGTAATCAAAGTGCTAGAATAGATGAATTAAAAGCTCATTCCTTATCGTTAGCGGAACCATAATGCCTGTTACTCATTTCATTACTCATCAGATTAATAAAGAAGCACAAAAACCTGCAGCGATGGTCACGACAACCATCAATGAAAATGACGTTGATGATTATTGCCATCTTGTGATGAGCCAGTTAAAAGGCATTTTTGTACAACGGGCTAGTAAACGTTACGGCTGCTTTAACCCCGAGGTAACTCGAGTAAAAGGGCTGACCCTTAATTGGTTAAACGATCAGCAAAGTTTTTTATCTTGGACAAAGAAGATCAGTGAACAGTTCGCCGATATGATGGACAATACTGAGTTGGAGATTGATGGCTACCTTGGCTTTGCAACCGAAGAACTGGCTGATACCGACAAGCTTTATATATTTCATTTACGTGAAAAAAGTAACCTTTGTTTGACCAGTGATATGCAGTTAAGTGAAAGTCGCATTATCGATTTTTCAAATACGGGTTTTGTATTGTGTATTGATACAAGCGCCTTAAAAAAAGAACAAGAAGCAGGTAAACGCAGCGAAGAGAAATATTTCACGTTTAGTTTTGGCCGTGGCGATAAACCCGTTCAAAAACTGTTTTCTGACTTTGCTGGATTTATTGATACCCTCGATACAGAACAAGAAACTCAAGAGTTCTTAGAGATCGTTGAAGAATATGCCTCGACGCTTTCGGAAGATCAGTCAGTAGAAACAAAAACGAAAGTAATCGAATATTGTGTAGAGCAAGATAAACAAGGTGAGACGGTTGAATTCAAAACCTTGTCAGGTCAACTCGACAGCAGTGCACCGGAAAAATTTGAGCAGTTCGTAGCACTTAAGAAACGTGAGCGTCGTGAAGTACGTCCTCGATCCGAATCGACCATGAATGAAGAGCAATCATCAGAATTGGCTCATGGCGAAAGCGTGATTAAAACAGATCTGATTCCAGATCGTAAAAGCTTGAAGAATTATTTGCGTTATAGCGGTAAAAATAAAGAAGTGACGCTGAGCTTTGCTGCAACGTCCCTTGGCACTGATATCAGTTTTGATGCGAGCGAGAATAGCTTAACCATTAAAAACCTACCAAGCCGCTTATTAAAGCAGCTGAAACCTGATACAACCGAGAAGTAGCACTGAATTGTTAAGCTCTAATTCCCAGGCTGAATAGAGCTTAACAATGACATAACATCTTGCTGGTTTTCTAATAGCTGAATACCGGCATCGCCCGTTGCAATAATATCACTGCCGGCGGCAATGACGTCATTGCATGGGAAGTCTGCATAATCTGTCACGACCTGAGGATCACTCGGTTCAGTGACATCGTAAATTCTTAAGCCTTCTTCAAAACACACATAAAGACGGTCGCCCGATAGCGACAACCCCGTTGGATTCTCGATGCCTAACTGAGTCAACTCTTGTGGATTTTCTAAATCTGTAATGTCGTAGACAATTAAACGATTGCTACCATCACTCAATAAGACTCCTGATGCATCTACAAATCTAGACTGGCCATTCTCAGGACGTATAGTGACATACATAATGTCATTCGCTGCCACGACAGGATCACGACTGGTAAAGTGAGAAGCAAAAGAGATTCCTTCAATAAACCCTTGGCTAGATATACGAGTGATAACAGCACCCTGATTAGTACCTATTAAAACTAAATCTTCGCTGTAAGGAAATACAGTTTCTAGTCTTGGGCCTGTTGTATAAGACTGATCTATCAACCTAGGGTTCATAGCATCGTCAATATTAAATGAACGTATGCTGGAATCTTCCACTACGATCAAGAAATTATTTTGAATAACAAATCGCGCTGTTGATCCTCCAACACCACTACCGGAAGCCTGCGATCCAGAATCACTCGATTCAACACATCCATATAAGCAACAATAAGCAACCAATATCAATAGTATTTTCTTCATCTTCTCCAACCTCCCTTTCAGTATTATTGTCTTTTATTGCACGGACATGCTCATCTCCATACAAGATAGTTTTACCCGATTGCGTTTTATAACCAATAATAATCCCTGCTTCGTTTGCAGATATTTCGTCATAATTATAATAATAAAAATCAGGATAAAATTGCTCTGAAGGTGGATACGAGAATATGTCTTCTTGCCTAGAGTAGGAAATTTCTAAGCCTTCAGTTTGCAATAACAGAGTAAGATCAACAGAGACTAAATCTGTAAAAGCAGAGCTGTATAAGATACCGTCTTTTATTGTTATATCTAAAGCACCCGGTATGGGTAGATACATTTTACGCAAAGGGTTCAGCTTATCGCTGGTATCAAAAATGTGGATGCCACGATACTTTTCTATTACAAACAACCAATGATCTAAGGTGTGAACCTTACCCGTTCGTTTTAAAACTTCGTCGCCCGAAAGGTCAGGCTGAATTTCTGCACGCACATCATCCCAGCTTAAAATAACCCGCGAGATGCACATCTCAGGAGCATTATCCCCATCACAACCTTCATCAACAGATCCTAAAATAGCCCCTACGCCAAAAAATAAAATAAGAGCTAACTTCCAAGACTGAGTGGGGGCTGCCGTTTTTTTGCTAGCAAGAGTATGAGTAAAAACAATTGCGGAAAACGCTGAGCCGAGTATAGCAGCTATGATATCGAGCCAATCAAACGTTCCGCGAGAGAGATAGCCCAGATCAGCAGCCTGTAAGAACTCTAGAGATAAAACGATAGCCAGCCAAATCCCAATACAATGAGCTACTTTCTTATTAGCCCCCGCTTCGAGAATGTTTAGCATTATGATAGAGATGCCAGAGATTAACGGCATAAAGATAAAGCTTGGAAAAGCAGCCCATAATTCGATCGGCAACTCAATGCCCGCATGCAGACTTAGGCCTAAGATTTCTGGCCTATAATAAAGATAAAATAGCAGACCCATAACAAAAGAAGCCAGAGTGATCACTACCCTGCCAGCTTGTTTATTTCGCACATCCATATGAACGATTCCAACTGTATAATAAGAATTATTCTTATTATACAGTTAAATATGTCATTTGGTATATCATCCCAAAAACAATTACCTATCGTGATTATGGGCACATGTCGCTGGACGAAAAACCTCAGTTGAGTGCAACGGATACGTCAAAGTTTTTATTAGCCGTATAAAGAGCTAAGCTAATGGCTGAATAAATCAATAATAGAGTGTGTGATCATGCTTAAAGCGCTTCATCAATGGTTGTTAAAACGAGCAGATAAACAAGCCGATAATATTTGGATCTTCACCCTAGGTGCGGTCGGCTTTTTTTTTGGTATGGGGATCATTCTTTATGCCGAAAATACCTTAGCCTCGTCTTTAGGACAAGAGATCATCGTACTATTTGGATTTATACTAGCGATTATCGGAGGAATTGCCGCTATAATAGGTTATCTGTCTTTAAGCCTTTTACGCTTTTTAAGCTTTGCTAATCGCGAACGCGTTAAAACCCCTACTCTTGAATCTATAGAAGTCGAAGAAAAATCATTATGAGCGAACGTTTTCCTGATATTGAAGTTTACCTACTTAAAGCTGAAGCCCGTGAAGTTTATGACTGGCTTTGTACGCATTTCACCACAGTAGAAGAGCACAAAACAACGCCTAAAACCGTGCAATGGTTAGTGGATGGTAATGAAGTTTTATTCACCCTGAACAGCAATAAAAATTTCGCTAGCCTATGGTTTAAAGTGAATCAAACACCGTGGAATAACGATCTAGAATGTGGCCGAATATTGCACACGGCATTAGGCAAAGAAGTACGCTGCTCTAATGCCACTTGGCAAGATACCGATGAAGGCCCAGCTTGGACCAAACTAATTCACGGAGAAGAAAAAGATTTTGATTGGGACAAGTAATGTCCAATAATATTCTGCCCCTAAAACACCTTTCATTTAAAGACTTACAGCAACGCTACTTTCGTTTGCTGGAGGCTATGTCTGAAGGTGTTTATGGGTTAGACGCTGACGGTTTAGCCACTTTTGTAAATCCCGCTGCAGAGCGAATTACAGGCTGGTCGTCAGTCGATATTCTCGGCAAAAACATCCACCAGTTTCATCATCATAGCCACGCCGATGGCCGCCCTTATCCCGATACCGACTGCCCTATTTATAAAACTCGCCTCACCGGTGAAAGCGCTCATTGTGAACACGAAGTATTTTGGCGCAAAGATGGCAGCTGTTTCCCCGTTGAATATTCCAGTACGCCCATCGAAGAAGATGGTGAACGCCTTGGCGTCGTGGTGGTGTTTAAAGACATTAGCGAACGCTTAGCTCAACAACAAAAACTGCAAACTGCTTTGCGACACGTTGAGCGCTTAAAAGAACAACTGGTTGCCGAGAACCATTTACTCAAGCAAGAAATTCAGCTGCAATCTCAGCAAGAGCTGATTGGCCAAAGCGACATCATGGAGGCCTTAGTTGAACGTATCGGCCAAGTAGGCCCAACCGATGCTTGCGTACTGATTCAAGGTGAAAGTGGCACCGGCAAAGAACTCATCGCCCAAGCGCTTCACAGTGCAAGCCAACGTAAAGATAAACCGTTAGTGAAAGTAAACTGTGGGGCAATTGCTGAGAACCTGATTGAAAGTGAGCTATTTGGCCACGAGAAAGGCGCTTTTACTGGGGCAACCCAACGTCGCTTGGGGCGTTTTGAAGTCGCTGACGGTGGTACGCTGTTTCTCGATGAAATTGGCGAGTTAACCCCAACTGCACAAGTAAAATTACTACGAGTTTTACAAGAACAAGAATTCGAACGTGTGGGTAGCAGCCACACAGTAAAAGTCGACGTGCGTATTATTGCCGCCACCAATCGTGATTTGCAAAAACTGGTTGAGCAAGGCGAGTTTCGCGCAGACTTATTTTATCGCCTCAATGTTTTCCCTCTTTGGGTGCCAGCACTGCGCCAAAGAGCCAGTGATATTCCTTTACTGGCGAATTATTTCTTAGCCAAAATTCAACGCCACATCGGACGTTATTGTGAAGGCTTTACTCTGCTTTCAGTACAAAAAATGATGCAGTACACTTGGCCAGGTAATGTGCGTGAATTGTATAACGTGATCGAGCGCTCTTTAATTCTTCACTCTGGTAATGGCTCATTGACGTTGCAATTGGATGCTGAACTAACAATCGATAAAAATGCTAATCCATATTTATCCGCTGGTCCATCAGCAGGAGATACTTCACTATCCCATCAGTTTGAGAGCCGTGAACTGTTAACCTCCGCCGCCGCGGAAAAACAACATATTCTACGCGTGCTAGACGTTTGTAATGGCCGAGTCTCAGGTAACAAAGGCGCAGCAGAATATCTCGACTTGCCAGTTTCAACTCTGCGTTCACGAATGAAGAAACTCGATATACAGTTCAAATGACAAGCTCTATACATAAATGATATATCGCTTAAATTAGCGATATATCATTATTAAAATAATCGACATGTCGTCATATTGATTATAAATTTTATAAAACCCCAATAAATACAACAACTTAAAGATTGGCCCGGCGTTTGCTTTTTAACCTCATGCTATTTGATGATATGAGAGTTTTATGAGCAAATTAATCGCCACCTCCCAAGTACCGCAATCCTCTGGATTAAGAAAATTTCTCAGCTTTTTCAAAGCGGACTCACTGACCCATAGAGTGCGTCTTATTTCCGGGCGCTATCTAACGTTGCGTCGCATAATCAGCTGGCCGTTATTATTACTCTGCTTCCTAACACCTTGGTTAACCTGGAACGATCTCCCACTGGTCCATTTTGATTTAGTCGCTAAACAGTTTCGCTTAGGGTCTGCAATGTTTTGGCCTGAGGATCTTATGGTACTGACTTGGGCAATGCTCGCAGGCGCCTTTGGTTTATTCTTTGTCGCGATGGCAGCGGGCAGACTCTGGTGCGGTTTTAGCTGCCCCCAAACAGTCTGGACCTTTTTATTTATTCGCTTAGAAGAATTAATTGAAGGCTCACGCCATAAACGCTTAAAAATGGATCGCATGCGATGGAATGGCGAAAAAATCCTGCGTAAATCTGCCAAGCACATCAGCTGGCTCAGTTTGAGCTTATGCACCGGCATTACCTGTATTGCTTACTTCTATCCACTTGAAACGATGTTGAATGATTTAAACCAGAGTAATTTGGCAGGTATGGGGCTATTTTGGATTCTATTTATTGCCGTGATGACTTACCTAAATGCCGGCTTTTTACGTGAGCAAGTGTGTACTCATATGTGCCCTTATTCGCGCTTTCAATCGGTGATGTCAGATCGCTCTACCTTAGTGGTGCAATA
>JBNMPQ010000100.1:0-9085 GCA_051276935.1 Oleispira sp.
GTCATGCTCATCCAGCCAAACAGCGCCATGATGAACACCAGTGACCAAAATCCCGGGGTGATAAGAGAACTCATAATCATAACGATATATAGAAAAGGAATGTTTGACCATACTTCGATGAGGCGTTGAAAAAACAAATCAAAAGCCCCTCCTAAAAACCCCATAAAGCAGCCAATTAATACACCTAAAAAATACTCCACAATTAACAAGGTAATGGCGAAGAACATAGCGGTACGAAAACCATACACTAGACGCACTAATACATCGCGCCCGATGGTATCAGTACCTAGATAATGTTGAGTGGTCATGCTCGGAGGCATGGGTGGGTATGCCCCATCCATTAAATCAACTTCGGTTGCGTTAAAAGGAACAATAGGAAGGATGACAAAATTTGAGTGCGATGTACTCTCTTCTAGCCAGTGCTTTTTTAATTGGCGGTAGTTTGTTTCATATTCATACGCTAATCCAAATTGACTTCCCTCTATGGCTGAGCTAAAAACTGGCCAATACAGTTCATTTTGATATTGAACTAATATCGCTTTGGAATTAAATATTAATTCACCAAAGCAAGAAATTAAAATCATTGAGCTCAAAAGGACAAAAGAAAAATATCCGCGTTTCAGTCTTTTGAATTTCTGCCAAGACCCTTGTTGTGAGTTCTTGATATTGATGGAAAGGGAGTTCATTACGAGGAGCTCCCAAAACGAATTCTAGGATCGACAAGAGCAACACAGATATCTGAAAGTATATTACCGAATAAAGTTAGTAATGCTGAAATCACCAGAATGCCCATCACAACGGGGTAATCCCTCTCGATTAATGATTCATAACCGAGCAATCCAAAACCATCGATATTAAAAATGGTTTCGATTAAAAATGAGCCCATTAAGATAACCGATATATTGTTACCAAAATGAGTGGCTAAAGGTATTAGGCTATTACGTAACGCATGGCGAAGCGTCGCTTGTTTAAAACTCAACCCTTTAGCAATGGCTGTTTGTACATATTGGGCAGATAAATTATCCAATAGAGCATTTTTAACCATAAAAGTCATAACGGCAAAGCTACCACTGATGTAAGCAATCAAAGGAAGGGTTGCATGCTTTATAATGTCCCAAACTTGATCTTGCCAAGGTAAATAATCAAATTCATCACTGCTGAAACCTCCCATAGGAAAAAACTCAAAATGGAAAGAGAAGGTATACAGTAAGGCGATAGCCACAATGTAATTGGGAATGGCGTAGCCTAAAAACACCACGAGCGAAGTAACAAAGTCTCCTGTTTCTCCATGTTTAAGTGCTTTATAAATGCCTAAGGGAATAGCAATTAAGTAGGTGAATATTAATGTACAGACACCGTAAAAAATAGAAATAGGTAAGCGTTCTTTGATGGTATCCCAGACGGGTTCGTAATATCGAGTCGACATCCCTAGATCAAACTGAATTAGTTTTCCTAGCCACTCAAAATAACTGGTTAAAATAGGCTTATCAAAACCATAGTATTGTTTTAGCTGATCAAGTTGATCTTGCGAAAGTGTATTGCCCGCGAGGCTATGCTGAGATGATTGCTGCTGGTTTGCCATTTGATAAGCGGTCATCATTCTCTCGATGGGGCCACCAGGCACCATGCGAGTTAATGTGAAGACAACAATGGTAATACCAATAAAGGTCGGTATTACTAAAAGTAATCGCCTTAAAATATAACTTAACATCGACAGTCCCTGTCTATCAGTAACATTCTATGTTGATTGCTTTTAATTCGTTACATCAACATACAGCGTTAGTCTTTGTCCTGGCTGAAGGTATTTGCTTTTCGATTTTTTTCTGTTCCAGCGTATTAAGTCTTGTACACGCACACGAAACTTATCAGCGATACGCGCAAGAGAATCACCATTGCGAACGGTGTACGTTAGTTTGCGAATGACTTCACGATTTTTACGAGTCTTTTTTTGCCCCCAGATAACTAACTTTTGACCTTGTTTTAACAGGTCGCCTGGTGCCATACCATTCCATTTAGCAAGTTCTCGAATGCCCACGTTATGGTCTTTAGCAATTTCCCAAAAACTATCTCCGCCTTGTACTTTGTATTCAATCTTATCTCTATTCTTGCTGCGCTTAGAAGAATTTTGAATTTTTGACAGCCTACTGCCTGCGCTATAAGAATAACTTGCCAAAGATTTATGAGCCGACGGTATTAGCAATTGATCACCTGTTCGAATCATATTTCTACGCAAATCATTTGCATCTTTTAATGCGTTAGGCGTGGTATGGAATTTTTTCGCAATCGTTATTAATGAATCGCCACTCTTTACCTTATAGCGTTGCCATTTCATTCGTTGATTTTTAGGTAATTCAGCAATATTGGCTAAAAAGATTTCTTTTTTGTCAATCGGAATTAAAACGTCATGCGGACCCGTAGGGTTCGTCGCCCAGCGATTAAAACCTGGATTTAATTTATAAATTTCATCCAAAGGCGTTTCTGAAATTTCAGCCAGCTGCGACAGGTCGATTTGTCCGCCTGTGTTAACACTCGTAAAATAAGGGATATTTGCTAAAGGTTTTAAGGTAATACCATTTTTTTCTGGATATTTAATTAACTGAGCAAGAGCGATCAATTTGGGTACGTATTCTCGCGTCTCTCGTGGCAAGCTTAGAGACCAGAAATCGGTAGGCTTTCCTAAGCGTTTATTCTTTCGAATAGCTTTTCTAACATTACCTGCACCTGTATTATAAGACGCTAACGCTAATAGCCAGTCACCTTTAAACTCTCGTTGAAGGGCTTCTAGATAGGTAAGGGCTGCGATTGTGGAAGCACTAATGTCACGACGGCCGTCAGACCACCAATCCTGCGTCAAACCAAAATCACGACCTGTCGAAGGAATAAACTGCCATACGCCAGATGCACGTCCATGAGAGTATGCAAAAGGGTCAAATGCACTCTCAACGATGGGTAATAGAGCCAGTTCTCCTGGAATGTCACGCACATCAATTTGCTCGGCAATATAATACATATAGCGCTGAGCTCGAGTGGCCATACGGTCCATATAAGCTTGATGTTTTTTATACCAATTGAGTTGTGATCTGACCCTAGGATTGTCAATATCTTGATTGAAACCATAAGACTTAATAATACGTTGCCATAAATCGGCATTGTTATCAGTGGCGTCTACTGACGACGTTATAGGTTGCCATTGGTCTAGGACAGGCACCACAGGGTTAGCAACCCTCGGCTCAATGGGTTGTGAGTCTTGAACTAATGGCTGATGAGAGCAAGCGCTGATCAAAATTAGGCTCAAGGGTAAAGATAATAATAGCTGGTAAAGCTTCATCCAATTACAATACTCTCGTTGTTGAGGTTGCTCAGTCTAATGAGACAGGGCATAAAGGGTCAAGGATAAATATGAACTCTGTTCCGCATAAGTTAGACAATCAGGATTATAGGCGCTGGTTAACGACCGCTTCTGCTCAACGAATGTTATCTTTACAGTCGTCATGGTTGCAAACAGAGTTAGGGCGCTTTTCGGGTGCGCATCTTATGTTCCAGGGTCTTGATCCTAATGTGGATTTACTATCCGCCAGCTCTATTAAGCATGTCTTTCGAATGGCACTACCTTGGCAAGAAGGTATTGAAACGGATGCTTGGATGACCAGCAGTGATTGGCCTTTTGCAGATCAAAGCATTGATTTAGTCGTTATGCAGCACAGCTTGGACTTTACTCGCAGACCTCATCAAATGATTCGAGAGGCTGCGCGTACGATAGTGCCGAGCGGGCATTTAGTGATTATTGGTTTTAACCCTTGGAGTTGGTGGGGAGGTGTGCAGAAAACACTGCCTTTCTCGACCAACATGCCTTGGGTAGCAAACGCGGTTAGCATGAATCGCTTACAGGACTGGTTATTGCTATTGGATTTTAGTATTCAAAGTACTAAGACGCTAGGACACTTGTGGCCTGTTACACTTTTACCTGAGCGTGTTTCTCAACGTGTAGACAGTGTTCTCGCCGGAGTGGTAGGCATGGGGAACTTTTATATGGTAATTGCTCAGAAGACAACTGTCGGGATGACCAATATACGTTCTAAGCATTGGCCTATTCTTGAACCTCAACTGGGGTGGGCAAAAATGGGAAGTGCTAACCCGCAATCTAACCCTTATCCTAAGTCTTAATCTAAATGTTAACTTAAGTCTTAATCAACGCGATGTTAATAATGAGTAGAATGCTGAATAAATAATTGAATGCTTATTTAATCAGTTAAATAAATACCCAATAATCAGCAGTGAGTTTTACATGAGACAAGTAGTACTGGACACAGAAACAACAGGTATTGGCGCAGAGAAAGGTCACAGAATAATTGAAATTGGTTGTGTTGAACTAATAGATCGCAAGCTAACAGGGCGTCATTATCACCAATACGTTAATCCGCAAAGACCCAGTGATGAAGAGGCGATAGGGGTTCACGGCATTACTAATGAGTTTTTAGCCGATAAACCCCTATTCGGTCAAGTAGCGCAGGCTTTTGCTGAGTTCATTGATGGTGCTGAGTTAGTTATTCATAATGCACCGTTTGACGTTGGTTTCATGGATGCCGAATTTCGTCGATTAAACATGCCGATGACCACTTCGTTTTGCAGCGTGCTTGATACCTTAGTGATGGCGCGTGACATGCGCCCTGGGCAACGTAATAGCTTGGATGCGCTGTGCAAGAGTTACGGCATTGATAATAGTCATCGAGAGTTGCACGGCGCATTGCTTGATGCAGAGATTTTATCCGATGTGTATCTAATGATGACAGGAGGTCAAACAGATCTCTTATTCAGTGCAGAGACCAGCGAAAGTGTAAAAGAACTTGCACGCACCAAGCTTAAACAACTCGCTAATGTGAATGCACAGACTTTATCAGTTGTGAGAGCAACGGCGGATGAGATGTTATGCCATGATGAAATAATGGATATATTGGACAAAAAAAGTGATGGCGCCATCTGGAGGCGCTAAAAATAATGCTTAAAACCCAGCGCTAAGTCACAGTTATAACGCCGATTGTCAGGCACTATTGGGCTTGCAACCTAAAGAGAGTTAGGGTATCCAAAAAGAAATATTTCTTTCCGGCTTTGAACCTGGGTAGAATAACGTTGAATAACAAAAATTATAGAAGACAAAATGGCTGTAAATACATACACAGGAAGTACCATGTCCAACTTGGCGTCGACATTACATTTAGTGCGCAAAGAAGTGGACGGCGCACTTGATCAAGCAGCTGTTCAACTAGAACATTACGCAGAAAGTGGCAGTGCGGATGATTTAAAAGGATTTTTAGGTGAGATCCAGCAGGTCCGCGGTACGTTTAAAATGCTCGATTTTCGAGCGGGTGAACGACTGTGTGAAGAACTTGCTGATACCGGGCGTACCTTTGCCCAGCTTGAGGGTGAAAATCGTCATGCCCTGGAAGCTTTTAGTAAATCCATTATGGTTCTGAAACGTTATATCGAAATGGTGGCCAATGGGCAGCTAGTCGCTCCTGGGTTACTGCTTGAGGTCATTAATGACGTGCGCAAAAGTCGACAGGAGAAAGCCTTACCTGGTGCTTATTTCTTCATGGCGAATCTACGACCTAAGCTTGATATTCCACCAGCACCCGCTCGGCCAACCCCAATCCCTTATCGTCGAGTGCGCCAGCTTTTTCAAATAGGTTTATTGGGCGTCATGCGAAATCAAGGACGAAAGGGCGCACTGAATGTAATGGGGCGTGCTGTATCTCGAATAGAAAAAGCAGCACGCGGCCAGCAAAATTGGGGCTTTTGGTATGCTGTAAAGGCGGCACTTGAAGCATTGAATCAAGAAGCGTTTGAAATTGATCTTTCTAGGGTCATGCTTATGCGTGCTCTCGATAGTCAAATTCGAAAGTTAGAAGATAGTGATGGTAAGTTATTAACAGAAAAGCAACCTGACTGGTTACTGAAAGAGTTTCTTTATCTCATTTCTTTGGCCGAGCCTGAAACGGCGCTCATTAACAAATCACAATCAGATTTTAACTTACCTTCTGAATTACGTGAAGTTCAGTTAGCAGAAGCTCGACGTAAATTAAATGGTCCAGATCAGTCTGCAATGGATTCACTTACCGAAGCTCTTCAAGATGAACTCCACGGGATTAAGGATTTATTAGATTTAGCAGAACGAACCGATGGTTTTGACGATAACTTCTCCGACTTGTCTGTTAGTTTACGCCGCATAGCTGATACGTTGATTATGGTGAACTTACCAGAAACGGCTAATCGTACAATGGCGATTGCTGACAGCTTGCGCGCTGAAAGTGGACCTTTTGACATTAAAATGCAAAAAGTTGCTGATCAAGTGCTCAGAGTTGAGCAAGACGTTCGTGGCTTGGCTATTAATGCCCATATCTCTACCAACTCTAAAGTTGATCCATTAAGTTTATTAGAGGCTCGTATTGCCGCGATTTCTGAATCACAAACGGCCTTATCTGTTACTAAGCGTGCGATTACCTCGTACGTTGATTCTGGTGGCGATAAAATGAATATTAAGAACGTAGGCAAAACCTTACTTGATGTAAGTGGCGCCTTGTTTTTCTTAGATCAAGAAGAAGTCTCAGGCTTAATGATTAACTTGCAGCGTTTTGTTGAAGATAAAATCGTTGCCAGTGAATTCTCCCCAACAGAGGATAAGATTGAAGCGCTAGCGGATGCCATTTCTGCTGTCGAATATTACATTGATTCTTTAACCGGGCAAACTGCTGGAGCGACCGAAGCGGTTGCACTAGCGAAAGAGAGTATTCAGCACTTACTTAAGTAAGTTCACAAAAAACGAGCATAGTAAGTTAAGGAATCTCTGTATGTTGCAAGGAAGCATGGTGTTCATTTTGGTTGTAACAGGTTTGTTCGCCGTTTTTGGCGCAGGTTACCTGTTATTTCGTCGTGGTTGGTTTTGGATCTGGCTCAAGGCCAGCTTGGCAATGAGCCTTGTTGGTTTAACCGTTACTGCTCTTTTTTCTTTATTAGATGTCCTTACTTACAAACAATTGTTAGCGGAAGTGCCCATAGCAACCATAAGTATGTACGAAAAAGAGTCTCAAAACTTTGATGTCACTTTGATACCGACGGGCGGTACAGAGCAGCGCTTTGAAATTCATGGTGACCAGTGGCAGTTAGATGCGCGCTTATTGACTTGGGTTGGCCCTGTGGCGGCAATGGGCAAAAAACCTTTGTATCGTTTGGATCGTATCAGTGGTCGATATATTTCTCTTGAGCAAGCAAGAAATGCTGAGCAGAGTGTTTTTGGGCTTGAGCAGTCAAGTACGATTGATATTTGGAAAGTTCTGCAAACATTACCCAGTTGGATAGATGCTAATTATGGCAGTGCTGTGTATATGCCGATGGAAAATGGCGCGGTATATTCGGTACATTTAACGGCGAAAGGGATGAACGTTCGCCCCGTCAATAATATTGCTAAGCGTCTATTGGGAGAAAACTGGTAGGTGGTCTAAATGATATAAGTGCCGTCAGAGTGCAATAATACGGATTATCAGGCAATAAATAATACAAATAAATAAAGAAATACGAAATAAAACAGATTGGGATAGGGAAGAGGTTATAAAAAATATTAAAAGATAAGTATTGAGAAGGCTAAACCTTCTCAATACTAGTGCTGATTAAGCAGGGAAAAGTTCACCCAACTTAGTTGCCAACATCATGTCGCCTTCAACACGTAGTTGACCAGCCATAAACGCTTGCATGCCGTCAGTTTCGCCAGAAACGATGCCTTCAAGAGTTTCATTACTCAATATTAGCGTAACGTTAGCGTCGTCATTTTCGCCAGTTGCTAGTTCACAAGTACTGTCTTTAACGATCAAATGATACGTTTCACCATCTTCGATGTTAAATTGGAAAATCAAGTCCAGGCCTTCAGCTGCGGCTGGATTGAATTTGCTTTGCATACTTTCAATGATATTAGACATGAGATGCTACCTATTTAATTGTTATGTAACTGTTTCTCTCAATGCGATATAAAGCCCGCATCGAATGTAGAGACGCTACTTTATGAGGGGATAGGGTGAGTGTCAAATAAATTCATATGATTGTTTGAATTTTGTTGGCTTACATCAGAGAAATTATGCGGTATTCTTGTATCAGATAAATTTTAAACCCATGATTTTTTTGAACTTTAAGGTATCAAACTTGGAATTTCTAGCTGAATACGGCATTTTCTTATTAAAAGCCCTGACCATCGTTGTTTCTATAATACTTGTTGTTGCAGGCGTAGCAGCTGCCAGTGGAAAACAAAAGTCGAGTCATGAGGGTCATATTTCCATTAACAAAGTAAATGATGATCTTGATGACTATAAGGAAATATTAGAAGAAAGCTTATACGATAAAGATGAACTAAAAGAACTTGAAAAGGCCCGAGCTAAAGAAGAAAAAGCAAAAGAGAAAGCTGAAAAGGCCAAAGCTAAAGCCGATAAAAAAGCGGGTAAATCTTCTAATGCAGTCGTTAGTGAAGAAAATCCGGAACAATTGAATACTATCAAGAAGCGAGTCTTTGTTTTGGATTTTGATGGTGACATTAAAGCCAGCGCGGCTGATCTGATGCGTGAAGAAATTACCGCCATATTAACTATGGCTCGAAAAGAAGATGAGGTTGTCGTTCGCCTAGAAAGTGGCGGAGGCATGGTTCATAGCTATGGCCTAGCGTCTAGTCAGCTGCAGCGTATTAAGGACAAAGGCATCCCTTTAACCGTCTGCATCGACAAAGTGGCCGCCAGCGGCGGTTATATGATGGCATGTATCGCTGACAAAATTGTATCGGCCCCCTTTGCGATTGTCGGATCTATTGGCGTGGTTGCACAGCTGCCTAATTTCAGTCGTTTATTAAAAAAACACGATGTTGATTTTGAAATGTTTACTGCAGGTGAATATAAACGCACTGTTACAATGTTTGGTCACAACAGCGCAAAAGCGAAAGATAAGTTCAGAGAAGATCTTGAAGAGACACATGTATTATTTAAAAACCATGTCTCACGTTTTCGTCCAGGTTTGAATATTGAAGAAGTTGCCACGGGTGACGTTTGGTACGGTC
>JBNMPQ010000101.1:0-9068 GCA_051276935.1 Oleispira sp.
GGTGGCCATTAATATTCCCCCTGCGATGATCCATTGGTAATTGAGTTTGACCCTTGGCTTTATCCATTGAACACCGTGTGCAATGTATTGCTGAATAATCGCCACTGAGGTGATTAGGCCCGCAATAAAACCGCCACCGGGCACGTTATGCCCCCGTAAGAAAATATAAACCGATACCAAGATCGCTAAAGGAAGAAGGCTTTGTGACACCATTTCAAACATCATAGGATGAGGATCATTGCTCCAGGCACGGCCTTTATCATCGCGTGTTGGCATGTGGATTCGCATTTTGGCGATCAGTTTGACAATACCTAGAGCAGCAATGCCCAGTACGGTGATTTCACCGAGTGTGTCGAAGCCTCTGAAGTCGACCAGAATAACGTTAACAACATTGGTTCCGCCGCCACCAGTCTTACTATTTTCTAGGAAGAAGTCTGAAATCGTATCCAACGGTGTTGTGAGCATGGCAAAGCAGAGGGTGCCGATCACACAACCGATTAAGGCTGATACTAATAGGTCCATACTTAAGCGCCTGTTGCTCGACTCTTTTTGAGTACTTTGTGGCAAAAAGAACAGCGCCAGCAGTAACAAAATGATGGTCACAATTTCAACGGATAGCTGAGTTAGCGCTAAATCGGGTGCTGAGAATTGAGCAAATACCAACGAGACCACTAAGCCAACCACCGATAAAAAGATAAGCGCTAAGAATCGTCTTCTGTGCCAGATTACGGTTGCTATGGCACTCAGTATCATCAACAAGGCACCGGTTATCGCAACACCATCAAGAGGGATTTGAGGACGTGAACCTGCGTTTTGAGCAAGATCAAGCAGAGGCAGTGCGCCCATGACCAGAGTAAATAACAGCAGTAAAAAGATATACCGTTGCAGAGAACCGTTTTCTAACAGGTCGATAATTCGCTTCGAGACGTTGACAATCCATTGAATGACCCCTTCAAAGATATGCTTTGCATCAGGCTCATCGAATTGTGATTGAAATTGAAACAAGTGGCGACGATTGTAGTAAATCGTTATGCCACCCACCATCGCTAAAAAGCTCATAAGCAATGGAATGTTAAGTCCGTGCCAAATCGCCAAGCTGTACGTAGGAGCATCGTGCGCAAGTACGGCAACAGAGGCGATTCGCAATAAGTCACCGACGATATACGCAGGGAACATGCCCACCAGTAAACAAAGAGCGACCAGAATTTCTACTGGCACCTTCATATAACGTGGGGGTTCTTTTGGCGTTTTAGGCAGATCGATGGGTTCACCGTTAAAAAACACATCATGAATAAAGCGCAAAGAGTAGGCGACAGAAAAAGCTGCCCCTAATGTGGCTAGCAGTGGAATTAACCAAGAGAGTGACCCCAGCATACTCTGGTGCAAGGTTTCGGTAAAAAACATCTCTTTTGATAAAAAGCCATTCAATAAAGGCACGCCTGCCATCGATAGTGCGGCGACGATGGCCAGTGTTGCGGTATAGGGCATGTATTTCATGAGGCCATTAAGCTTGCGCATATCCCGTGAGCCAGACTCATGGTCAATAATTCCTGCTGCCATAAATAGCGAGGCTTTAAAGATCGCATGGTTAATAACATGGAATATCGCGGCGACGGCCGCAAGGTCAGAGTTTAGACCTAGCAGAAGCGTAATGAGTCCCAAATGGCTGATCGTTGAATACGCCAGTAAACCTTTTAGGTCATGTTTAAATAATGCAATGTAAGCCCCTAAAAGCAGTGTAATTAGGCCGGTTAAGCTGACAATCATAAACCATAAGTCAGTGCCCGCTAACGCAGGGTAAAAACGGGCCATCAAGAAAATACCGGCCTTTACCATCGTCGCAGAGTGTAAGTAAGCACTTACAGGCGTCGGTGCCGACATGGCGTGTGGCAGCCAAAAATGAAACGGAAATTGAGCCGATTTTGTGAAGGCGCCTAACAGGACCAGAACAAGTATGATGGGGTAGGCTGCATGGGCTCGGATGAGATCACCACTTGCCAATACGATATCGAGGTCATAACTGCCGACAATATTACCAAGTAGTAAGAGCCCTGCTAGTAGAGCCAGTCCTCCGGCACCCGTTACAGTGAGAGCCATTCTGGCACCCTTACGAGCATCTGACTTGTGTGACCAAAAGCTAATTAATAGAAACGAGCTAATGCTGGTCAGTTCCCAAAACATCCATAACTGAATTAAGTTGTTTGATATGACAATGCCGACCATTGCGCTCATAAAGAGCATTAGATAAGCATAAAATTGCCCCATAGAGTCATTGGACGATAGGTAATATTTGGCGTACAGAATGACCAAAAGCCCAATACCCAGAATCAATAATAAGAACAGCAATGAAAGACCGTCGAGTCTAAAGGAAAGATCTAGCCCTATTGCAGGTATCCACTCCATTGTTTGCCGAACGATTTCTCCGTCAAATACATCGGCTGCATACATTAGCGCTAAAATAAGGGACCAAGCGGGTAATATGGCAACGGACAAAGCACAAATGTTACGGCCGAAACGCTCTGTTAACAAAGGAACTAAGGTGCCGAGAAGCGGCAATAGTACAACCCATAGCAGGTTCATATGAGGGGATGTCTCCGAGTAAAATAGCAATACATCAAATAATAGACTGATTTATAGGTCGTGCCTTGGTGTAGCTTACTATACACGTAGTAATGTCTTGGTCAAAAAACAAAGAGAGCTATTTACGCAACTTTATATTTGTCTTTTAAAATTTTACTCTGAGGTTAATCTTATTAGAATTCAATCACTTGGGTTTTATAATGAAATGCCATAAGAGAATTGAATAAGACATTATCCGACGCGAAAGTTTTAACGTTTGATGGAGAGATTAATTATGACAGATGGCTTTTTATGCGGAGAGGTCTTGTTTTGTATGGCCATTATTGCACGCATAAAGTGTGCTGATAGATTGCCAAATTGCACCATTAGTAGTAGAAACCGACCTATCATATAGGTCGGTTCTTACAGTTAGTTATACGCGTGTGGCGAATGCTTAATCGTCGCATTTTGTTCTTTATCGTGCTGAATCCATAACTGGGCACCGGTGTCTTTTACAAACGCTTCAATGCTTTCCATTGATTCTAGCGTTTGCTCTTTATCAAAGTTAAAAGACGGTACGCGTTTGTGCTCGCGGTTTTTGGTGAAGTGATACAAATCACCCGATAACATGATGGGGCCTTCGTTTTCTAAGTTAATCAGCAGCATCTGGTGTCCTGGCGTGTGGCCAGGAGCAGGTTTGATGATGACGCTGCCATCACCAAACACATCATGGTCGCCCTTTAAAACAGTGATTTTTGTTGTATCGACTTTATCGTAGCTCGCGGCGTTAAAGCCAAAGTTTTCAGGTGTCGGGCCAAACGCAGCATCGTACTCAGCTTGTTGTATGAACAGTTGTGCAGTGCTGAATAAGTTGGCGTTACCGGTATGGTCGCCGTGGAAATGCGAAATACCCATAAATTGAATATCAGAAGGTTTGATATTAATTGCCGCTAATTGCTCTGATAGAGGGTTCGTTACGGTTAATTTCAACTTTCCACCAAATGCTTCAACGCCTTCAACGCCCACCGCATCGGTAATACCGGTATCCCATATCAGGTTGCCTTTAGGGTGCTGAATCAGATAACAGCTGTCGACAAGGTTTTTGGTAACGCCTTCGTCAACACCAGGTGAAAATAAAGAAATGTCTCGAACTTCAACCTCTCCGCATTCAAACACTTGTAACGTGAGTGAGGGTTGTGTGCTGCAAGCCGCTAAAGACAATGCAGTTAATGCGATTAATAGGTGTTTCATTGATTTATCCGGTTGGTTGAGTTTTCAACAATCCTATACGTTTTATTGATGGTATCCGATCAATTTTATTCACTTGTACACTATTCATCGTTCTGTAAGTATAAGATCTCTGTCGACTACGTTGTCGTGTCGAAACTTAACAATAGGTAATGATCATGATTGGATATGTCACCATCGGTGTTAGTAATATGGAAAAAGCGAAAGCTTTTTATTTAGATCTTCTATCGGATACGGGCGTCACATTGAAAATGGATATGGACCGCATTGCGTTTTTTGGCACTAAGGATGGCGGCGCTATGTTCAGTATCTGTGTGCCGTACAATGAAGAGTCGCCACAGCCAGGTAACGGCAACATGGTGGCTTTAACACCGGGTTCTAAGGAAGCGGTTGATCGCCTGTATAAAAAGGCGCTTGAGTTGGGTGCAACCTGTGATGGTCAGCCAGGTCAGCGTATCCCTGATGTGTTTTATGGGGCTTACTTTCGTGATTTGGATGGCAACAAAATTGCTTTTGCACATTTTGGCTAAAGTAAATGAGTTAACGTCATTCTTGAGCGTACAAGAAAAAGCGCTTTTCTATATGCGTTATTCATAATTGAAAATAAATGTCACGCTTCAAGCCAGAGCAATGAACACCGAATATTTCAACAGTTAAATCGACGAAAGGAAATTAAATAATGACCACTTTTACTGCGATCAATCTTGTTCAACGTCCAGCGGGCGGCCCGATTACAAAAGAGCTATTTGAAGTTGTGCAAAAAGAAATGCCTGAGGTTGGAGAAGGCCAGTTTTTAGTGAAGCAAAATCATATGTCTCTTGATCCTGCTATGTTCGGTTGGATGAGCCCTGATACCAACAGTTATATTCCCCCCGTTGAATTGGGTTCGGTGATGCGCAGCTCAGGCATCGGTGAGATTGTAGAAAGTAATCACCCAAAATTTAAGGTGGGTGATCGTGTCATGGGCATGATGGGATGGCAGCAGTATTTTCTAACGGATGGTCAAGGTCTAAACAAAGTTGAAGCGCCTTTACCAGACGAAGCCATTTTATCGGTGTTTGCTTTACCGGGTATCACTGCGTCACAGGGTTACTTTAACGTGGGCAAACCGAAAAAAGGTGAAACCATTATTGTGACAGGGGCAGCAGGTTCCGTGGGTTCTATTGTAGGCCAACTGGCGAAAGCCGATGGTTTGCATGTGATTGGTGTTGTTGGTAATGACGAGAAAGCCGATTGGATTGTGAATACACTAGGATTTGATGCGGCAATCAACTACAAATCTGACGACCTAGACGCTCAGTTAGCGAAAGCGGCTCCTAATGGTATTGATTTGTTTTTTGAAAATACCGCCGGTCCAATTCAAAGCCTGATTGTTGAACGCATGAATGCTCATGGCCGAGTCATGGTATGTGGTTTGATTGCTGATTATTCTAAAGAAGTCCCTTCGCCAGGCCCAAGCTGGGTCAGTGTGCTTAAACGTCGCCTAACCATTCAAGGGTTCACGATGCCTGATCACTATGCACAAGTTCCTGAGTTGATTGGTAAGCTAACCCCTTATGTTATGGCCGGTAAAGTTAAACACCGCTCACACATTTTGGAAGGCTTAGAATCGGCCATTGAGGGTTTAAACTTGTTTTTCACAGGCGCAAACAAAGGCAAGTTAATCGTTAAGCTTTAGCGACTAACGTCGTTGATTTTTAATCAATAAGTAGTTGTAAAACAATCAGCGAAAGCCTTTTATAACGAGGCTTTCGTATGTGTTATTCGCATGCCTTTATGAATAAAATATCATGAATAATTCAAATTTAATTAAGTTACTCACTTACCTTGGCGCTCTGCCATTCTTCTTGGCCATTTTTCTTGGCCTGACTCATCAGAGCTTTTTAGATGTGGTGGGTATTCAATGGTTTCTCACTTATGGTTTGCTGATCTTAAGTTTTATGGCGGGTACCTTGTGGGGCCAAATCGTGAATGAGCGTATTAAAGTTAAGCGCATTGCATTAGTTTCTAATGCGATAACCTTGAGTGCGTGGTTTGCTTTGCTACTGGCTGATCCAACCGTCGTATTAATCATAATGGCACTGGGGTTTGTGGCGCTGTATCTATTAGAAGCAGTGGTGATGAGCCCTATAAAAAGACCCGATTATTATCGGGTCTTAAGGTTAAGGGTGACGGCGTTAGTGGTGGTCGCTCATGGGCTTATGTTTTTGCAGGTATTAATCTGACGACTAAGGCTCAAAGGGCATGCCTTTAAAGTCGAACAGTTTTCCAGAGTCTTGCATTTCCATTGCTGCCATCACTTTAATCAGGTGCGTCGCGGTGAAGTCAGGTGTTTGCAATTGCGCTTCTGTTAAACCTCTCTGAAACGGTGCAGAAAGATGAGTATCGGTAGTGCCTGGTTGCAGACCGATGACTGAGATGGGTTTACGAGAGTTTTTACATTCAATCGATATGTTCTTAATCAACATGTGCAAGGCTGCTTTACTGGCTCTATACGAATGCCAACCGCCCATGCTGTTATCGCTTATGCTGCCAACTCTTGCGGATAAAATACCAATTTTAGTTGGATGTTTTTTGGCAGCGGCAGTAAGAAAACGACTCACGAATAAAGCAGGCCCCACAGCGTTTATATTGTAGGATCGTAATAAATGCTCACGCTGTAAACTGCGGTACGTTTTCTCTGGTTTTGTGGTCTCGTCATGCAGCCACCCCGATGCAATAAACACCCAATCAATGTGTCCGTAATCGGCTAAAGCAGTAATAGAACTATCGATACAGCTGTCGTCACTGAGATCCATTTCAATATCGATAACATCGCCGTTTAGTGGTAACAGTTTATTGACATCCCGTGCCATTCTAATTAACTGAATCTCTGGGTATTTTTCGAGAATATTTTCACAATAAGCGTGGCCGATGCCGCCATTAGCCGCAACCACTAGTAGGCGCTTAGGGTCTTCGCTAGGGGCTTCGCGATTATCGAAAATAGAGTGTGAAGTGGTCGTATTACGCTCTAAAATCGTGACTTTTTTATCTGGCTTTGCATAGCTTAGACTCGCTAATGTTTGGGTCGAATGATAAGTATCTAAACTACTGACTGCCAGTGTGCCCGCTTTTTCGAGTGAAATAAAACCATCTTCTGCAACAGCTTCGTCAGGTACTTCAATGCTCACAATTTCACCGATAATAAATTCGGTATTGTTGATGTCTAAGCTGTGTCGTTCACGAAACTTCATCCCTATTTTTATGTTACTTTCTTGCACGAAGGGAGCATTGAAATTATCTTCCCACTGTTCTGATAATCCCACTTCTTTGAATTCGGAGACATTTTCAGGGTAACGAGCAGAGGTTTGGTGTGCTTGTTCATGAATATCGATATTGACATGATTGAGTGTATAGACGCCGGACTCAAGGATATTTTTTAATGTGCCTCGTAAGGCACTCCCGGGTCGCATGACCATACCCAGTAAAGGTGGGTTAGCGCCTAAATGCACCACAGAAGAGACGATCGCTAAATTGCTATGGCGTTCAGCATTAGCCGTGCCGACGAGATTCGCGCTTTTGAATCCTGATAGTGAATTGATGAAAAACACTCTTTCATGGTCTTCTAATGCAGTGATGTCGTGTTGTTTTAGTTTCATGATGTCGCTGCTTTTTTTAGAAATAAAGAATATAAGAGTTATACGTATAAAATACGCAACATGGTTTTATATAATAGTTATATAATCACATAATGAAATCTACTTCAAAAGAGTCAATTGTCATTGTGTGGTTTAAGCGTGATCTTAGAATTCACGATCACGAACCCCTCACTATTGCTGCTTCTCTACAAAATAAGGGCATTAAAGTACTGCCGTTATACGTGGTCGAACCTGACTATTGGCAGTTGCCCGATAGCTCTGCGCGTCACTGGCGTTTTATTGGCGACTCCCTCACCGAATTGAACCAAGCACTGTTAAACCTTGGACAGGGGTTATGGGTAGAACACGATACTGCTATCTCTGTATTAAAAAAACTAGCAGCACACTTTAATATTGTAGGACTATATTCTCATCAAGAAAGCGGTAATTTATGGACTTACCAGCGTGATAAAGATGTCACCATATGGTGCATTAAAAATAAGATAAAATGGCACGAATCTGAAGCCTATGGTGTATTCAGGCGCTTTAACGATCGTGACCGTTGGTCGTATTATTGGGAAAAATACATGGTGCGCGAAAAATCCATCGCGCCTTTATTTTTAACAAAAATAGAATCACTGAACATTTATGACGATCGGTTAGCACTTGATTTCTCTGAGTTTTATTTGCCTAAACTTGATTTGACCGTGCTTGAACGTGATGAAAATGAGCACTTACAAAAAGGGGGGCGCAGCCGAGGTGCAGAGTGCTTTAAGAGTTTTCTTAATGAGCGTGGAAAACAATATTCCTTCAATATGTCGTCGCCATTAACGGCGTTTCGCAGTTGCTCTCGACTGAGCCCTCACATTACCTTTGGTACGCTGTCGTTAAGAGAGATTGTACAGAAATTGCGTAAGCAGGCTAAAACACCCGAGCTTGAAGCCTCTTGGAAGCGTTCTTTACGGTCTTTTAATAGTCGCTTGCATTGGCATTGCCATTTTATGCAAAAACTCGAAACAGAGCCTCTGTTTGAAGCATGCAATATGTTACCTGTTTTTAATGGTCTGCGTGAAAATGAATTTAATGAAGACTATTTCGAAGCATGGAAGTCAGGCAATACGGGCTACCCCTTTATTGATGCTTGCATGCGGTGTTTGCGACACACAGGGTGGTTAAATTTTAGAATGCGCGCCATGCTGGTCTCTTTTTCATCCTACCAATTATGGCTGCATTGGACGCGACCCGCTTGGCATTTGGCTCAGTGCTTTACCGATTACGAGCCCGGCATTCATTACAGTCAAATACAAATGCAATCGGGTACGACGGGTATTAATACCCTGCGTATTTATAATCCAGTAAAGCAATCGCAAGACCAAGACCCTAAAGGTGTGTTTATTAAACGCTGGGTGCCAGAATTGTCCGAGTACGGCGATGATTACATTCACGAACCTTGGACCATGCCAGTGGCGATGCAGCAACAAAAAGGCTGTGTTATTGGCGAAGCTTACCCGCAGCCCATTGTTGAACATGTTGCTGCTTTGCGCGAAGCGCGTGCAAAATTTACCGATTTTAAAAAGCATCACCCCGAATTCTGGGAGCAGGCGCAAGCACTCAATGCTAAACATGGCAGTCGTAAGCGTAAGG
>JBNMPQ010000102.1:0-8910 GCA_051276935.1 Oleispira sp.
GCAGCCTTATACAAGGCGTTGGGTGGGTTTGCAACCAATGGTGTGAATCTAATTAAGCTAGAAAGTTATATGGATGGTGGGACGATGGAGGCGAGTTATTTCCATATCGATTTAACAGGGCATCCTGAACAGGCCAGTATGAAGCGTGCGTTATTTGAACTTGATTTTTTTGCTAAAGATGTTCGAATATTGGGCAGTTATCCTGCACATGGGTATCGCCGGAAATATGATTTTGTTTCGTCGCTATAATTTGATTGTGTGTTTGAATGTTAAGTTGTTAGTTTGTCGATAATGTAAATTGTTAAAAGTGTATAAATATGATGGATTGGACGAAGTTATTGCAGCCTTTGAGGGTAGGTGAAACATCAGCGCGGTACGAAGATGGCCGCTCACCCTTTCATAAAGATCAAGATAGAATTGTATTCTCCAGCGCCTTTCGTCGTTTGGATCGCAAAACGCAGGTACATCCATTATCCGAAAACGATCATGTTCATAATCGCTTAACGCACAGTTTGGAAGTTAGCTGCGTAGGCCGTAGTTTGGGATTTAGGGTTGCTGAAGGTTTAAAAGCGAACAGTCCGTCTTTTCCTGAATCGATTACTCCTGCCGATGTGGGTGCCATATTACAAGCGGCGTGTTTGGCACACGACATCGGCAATCCTCCTTATGGCCATACGGGTGAAGATGCAATACGTCATTGGTTTTT
Organism: Oleispira sp.; assembly: GCA_051276935.1. Taxonomy (GTDB): domain Bacteria; phylum Pseudomonadota; class Gammaproteobacteria; order Pseudomonadales; family Oceanobacteraceae; genus Oleispira. The sequence goes on from JBNMPQ010000102.1 coordinate 707, forward strand.
AGACGATCAGAATGCTTCTTTGTTGGCCGGATTGAATGATCTAGAGAAAGCTGATTTATGTAATTTTGAAGGTAATGCGCAAGGGTTTCGTATTATTACTCAAGTTGAGTATCACCGTTTTAATGGGGGTATGCGCCTTACACAAGCTACTTTAGGGACGTTTTTAAAATACCCTTGGACAGTAGAACATGCATCCTTAAGTGGGGATAAAGCTCATAAGTTTGGGTGTTTCCAAAGTGAATTTCCCATTCTTACCCGTATCGCTAACGATTTAGGCCTTATTCCTCAGGGCGTTGATTCGGCGGGTATTACCAGTAAATGGTGTCGCCATCCTTTGGTGTATTTGATGGAAATTGCTGATGATATTTGCTATGGCTTAATCGATCTTGAAGATGGTATCGAGATGGGGATCTTACGTTACAGTGAGGTAGAAGCAATTTTGAAGCCTTTATTGGCTGATGATTGGTGTCGTTATGAAGCCGATTTTGATAATGCCGATGAACGCAGACGTTTGTCTATGTTGCGGGGCAAGGCGATGGAAAAAATGGTGGCGGCTGCTAGTCAGGCATTTTTAGACAATGAGGCTGATTTATTGTCGGGAACGTTAAAAGGGGAGTTAAGCGATCATTGTCCTGATGTGGTCAGGGATGTGATTCACAATGCCAAGTCGTTAGCCCGTGAACGTATCTTTAAAGATCCACGTAAAACGGCGATTGAAGTCGGGGCATACTCCACTCTGTCAAACCTATTAACGGCGTTTTTAGAAGCCGCAAAAGAATTAATTGAAACTGGTCGTTCTACTTTTAGAAATAGTCGAGTGCTTGAAATGATGGGTCCGAGTGCGCCGCAAGCGGATTGGACGTTATATCAAGCGTATATGCGAGTATTGGATTATGTGGCAGGGATGACGGATAACTACGCGGCTGATACTGCGCAACAATTCTCGGGATATAGCCCTCCTGGGCGCTAGCTATGAGGGTGAGGTGTGGTTACAATGCGGGCTCTTAATAATTATACGGTTTGAATAGTTTAGATATTATGGATATTGATTTCCCTTTGATTTTGATGGTATTAACCGTCGTGACTGGCTTGGTGGCTCTTGCTGATAAATTATTCTTTTTGCCTAAGCGTTTGGCAAAAATAAATGAGCTAGACGGTCAAGGTGCTGATAAACCGGCGCTGGAGTCTGCGGCGAAAGAGCCGGTTTGGATTGAGCAGTCTAAATCATTCTTTCCCGTTTTAGTGGTGGTGTTTGTTTTACGATCTTTTATTGCAGAGCCTTTTCAAATCCCTTCTGGTTCGATGGAATCTACCTTAGTTAAAGGTGATTTTATTTTGGTTAGTAAGTTCCATTATGGTTTACGTATGCCGGTATTTCGTAATTTGCTGGTGGCCATTAATGAACCTGAACGCGGTGATGTTATGGTCTTTTTTCCGCCCCATGATAAGCGTTATTTTATTAAGCGCGTGATTGGCTTGCCTGGAGATCATGTGGTGTACAAAGGGGGGCAGTTAATTATTAATGGCGAAGAAAAGAATATCGCGATCAAATCTGCTGAGCCTAAGCACCGCCCTGTTAAATACTTGTTAGAAGAAACGTTGGATACGGGCCCGCATCAAGTGCAGTGGACGCCTGGCGCGAACTTTGGTCCTGAGGGTGAGTGGACTGTGCCTGAAGGCCATTATTTTATGATGGGTGACAATCGTGGTCGCAGCTCAGACAGTCGTTTATGGCGTAATCCAGCAACGGGTGAACCGATGTCGTTTGTACCGGCTGAAAATATTGTCGGTAAAGCGGAAGCAGTGTGGTTGCATTGGGATGAATTTACCAGTTTGCCCTCTTTTTCTAGCAATAAGGCCATTGAATAGCGATGGCTAAAAAACGGGCAAAGGATTGTCCTTTTTGTCGACGCATGAGGGGGTTGTTGATTTTCACAGCCCTCATGGCAGTGGGTCTAATTTTCTTGATTCAGCAGTCTCCTGCAATAAGTCAGTAAATCCCCCCGAAAGTGCTAGATTTTAAATTTTTAAGTCGTAGAATAGCTCGCCTATCGTCTTTGTTAGTTACTGGATAGTTGTTGATGTCTGTAAAATATCGTATGCAGGGTGTTTGTTTCATGTTCGCTGATCAATGGTTCAAAGTTAGACCTTTGTCGCGCTCGAATGATGAGCAGAGTTCCTTAGATCGAGAGTCTCGACGTATTCAATTGTATTTTTCTAAAACGTGTCCTGCTTCAATTAAAATTAAGCGACGTTGTCAAAAATTGGGTTTGAGAGTCGTAGAGAAAGATGTTGAACGAGTCAACGCTTATCGCAATGAATTGATTCATGGTGGGGGTGAGGTTCGTGTTCCGTGCCTTCGTATAGAGGGACGCAACAGTCAAGATACTCGTTGGCTATACAGCAGTGTGAAAATCATGCAGTACCTTGAGCGTCGTTTCGCAACGTAACTTGTTTACGTATTTTATTTTATAGTCTTTATTTTACGCCGTACTTTCACCTCTGTTTTTAATACTCACATTTCCCTCTCTCTGTTAGTCTATGGTTTATATTTTATGAGCCTCATGAGTTTGCTATGCCTGTTATTGATTGCGACTATCGTCCTCCTTGTTTGTTAGCTAATGGTTATGTGCAAAGTATTCTCCCTTCGCTTGTTAGGCGTGTTGACTGCACTCATTTTCAGAGAGAGCGTTTGAACACTGATGATGGTGATTTCTTAGACCTAGATTGGAGTAAGGCATCACCTTCGAACATGGGTAAAACCTTGCTTATTATCTCTCATGGTTTAGAGGGGCATTCGCGCAGACCTTATGTTGCGGGTATTGCGCGAGAAGCTAATATTCAGGGCTGGGATGCCTTGGCTTGGAATTTTCGTTCTTGCTCAGGCGAGATGAATAAAACACTGCGTTTTTATCACAGCGGTGCGACTGATGATTTGCAGCGTGTTATTGAATATGCCCATGGATTAGGTTACCAGCATATCCATTTGGTCGGTTTCAGTATGGGTGGCAATTTAAGCTTGCTGCATGTTGGACGCCAAGGGAGAGATTTGCCGACGTATGTTAAATCGGTCGTCGCTTTCTCGGTGCCTTGTGATTTAGCCGCTAGCTCTCGACGATTGGCTGAGCGTAAGAATAAAATCTTCATGTGGCGCTTCTTGAAGGATCTTAGGGTGAAAATTGATGCGAAGGCGTTGAATTTTCCGGAAGATGTCAGTATTGATGATTATCACCAAATTAAAAACTTTCAACAGTTTGATGATCGCTATACGGCACCCATTCATGGTTTTGATAGTGCGGCCGATTATTGGGCTCGCAGTAGTTGTAAACCTGTCTTAAAGGACATTCGAATTCCTGCATTATTAGTCAATGCGCTAAATGATCCTTTTTTACCAAGGCCCTGTTTTCCTTACGAAGAAGCGCAGCAAAGTGAGTGGTTATCACTTGAAGTTCCCCGTTCTGGCGGGCATGTAGGCTTTATCGAACTCAATAATCGACAAGCCTATTGGATGGAAAGGCGTGTTGTTAAGTTTGTATTACAGCATTCGTAACAATGCGTGTGGCTGTGTAAGTACTGTCAGGCATACGGTCTGTCTTTTTTGCGCTGACGGGCATTTTGACACTTTAATGTCCGTTAAGTGTCATAAAAATACTGTCTGGTTTTGAATTGTAATTTTGAATGATAAATTTACAAACGTTATCTACTATCAACATTGAGTACTTGTTATCAGGTGTTAAATGTTATTTATTTATCGTACGATTATTATTTTATTGTCTTTTGTGGCTGTCGCTCATGCGACCACCATCGCCGTTCCCATGGATAATGCTTTTTCTACTAGAGATGTTGTTCTTATGGACAGTGCCACTGTTCATACATCTAAAACTTTATCAACGGAGTCTATTCAATCCAACTCAGGCTTATCGATTGCGAGTACCAATAAAACGAGTCAGCCTGTTTTATTGATACGTGTTTCTTTCACTGATCAAGATTTTACTTATTCTCGCAGTGAGTTTCAAAACTTGATGTTTTCATCTGCTCCAGATGCTAGCAGTGTTACCCGTTATTATTTAGAAAATTCCTATCAGCAATTTCACATTCAGCCAGCACAAGAATCTCAAGGTAGCCAAAACGATGGTATTGTTGATGTGCTTTTACCTTACGCACATCCTAATTTTGGTCAGAATTACGGTGCAAGAAGCCAAGCGTTAGTTCGTGATGCCTTAGCAAGCGCTGACCTCTACGTTAATTTAAAAACATTTGACACCAATGGTGATGCTAAAATTAGTTCAAGTGAATTAGCCATCGTTTTTATGATTGCGGGCTATGAAAATGCTTATGGAGGAAGTTCTGCTCCAGAACCGAGAGTTTGGGCGCACAAGTCAGATTTATCGGGAGTTTATTTTGATGAGGTTGAGCTTACCGCTTTTGCTATGTTTGGTGAGCAGCACCAGAATCATTTAGCCACTATTGGTATTATCAGTCATGAAATGGGGCATCTTTTGTTTGCCTTGCCTGATTTATATGATCGCCAGGGTGACTCAAATGGTATAGGCAGCTGGGGTCTTATGGGGTTAGGCAGTTGGAATGCTCGGGGCGGAAATTCTGGAAGTTCTCCGGCTCATATGATGGCTTGGACAAAAGAAAAAGCGGGTTTCTTGAAGCCAGAAGACATAATGGGGGATAAGTTTGAGTTTAATATAGGCAGTGCGACTCTTATTCCTGAAGCAATTAGGGTTTGGTTGGATCCGTTCCGCCATGGTGAGCATTTTTTATTAGAATATCGCAAGCATGCTAAGCTCGATAGCGCATTGCCGGGAGAAGGGTTGTTAATTTCTCATATTGATGACTGGGTTGGGTATGGTACCTCGGGTCCACAAAATGATGTTGCTGAGCATAAATTGGTCGATATTGAGGAAGCTGATGGCCTTGATGATCTTGACCGGTTAGAGAATCGTGGCGATCGTTTAGATGTTTATAATGATGTCTATGGACAAGACTATTTTGGCGCATCTTCTCTGCCAGCGAGTATCGATTATCAAGGTAATATGAGTGGCGTTGAAATCTCTAATATTCGTGTTGGTGATCGTGTTCAAGGCGCTATTTCATTACCTTACCAGGAGTTAGGAGATAATCTTGGTTTAGACACTTATATAGGCGGAGCTTGGGGATCTAAAGGTAGGCAAGTTATTAGTTTGGTTGCATTATCTTTACCACAACAACTGCCTTGGGCACATGGTGTTGACATTTATAGCCCTGGTTTCGCGGAATTAAACATTACTTTGTTTACTGATTTTTCAAATGGCGTGTTGAGTTCAGAAGTGTATTCAATGAAAGAAGAGTCTGTAGTGAAGGGCTGGAATCGAATTGCGTTTGCTGAACGCATTAATCTGAGCAGTTACAATAAAATTTATCTGCAGGTTTCAGCGCGTTCAGACTCGTCACGACCTTATAATATAGATAATAGCAGTCCCGCGAGCGGCCAAAGTTATGTTGAATCGAACGGTGAGTACCAAAAAGCCAGTTTCGATTTTAATCAGCGTTTGTTAGTCGCTAATCAGTCACAAGCTTTTGAATATCAGGTGCCTGAGGCTGTACAGTCTATCCCTGAAGAGAAAAAGAAGTCATCGGGAGGTGGGAGTTTATCTATTTCCTTACTTATTCTGTTATTGCTTAGTATCAGGAATGTTAATGCTAGCGGCATTAGATGTCTTAGATTTGGCTAGTTGAGTTTGTAGATAATACTAGAAGCTAAATGGAACGTTAGCTTATACTCTTATAATTTTAGGAGCGCAGGATGCGCGATTATCTGTTGTATATATTCTTATTGGCCACGATCGTATTACTCGCGCTGGCCGAACCTACCAGTTCCCAATGGTTGATGTTTGATCGAAATGCGATTAATGAAGGCCAGATATGGCGTTTGTTCAGCGCGCATTTTGTACATCTGTCTCCGGCTCATTTATTTGGAAATTCTCTGGGTGTTGTTTTATTGGCTTATATTGCCGGACGAAGTCTTAATAACTTAGTCGGGATATTATTACTCACTTGGTGCTTGCTTGTGGTGGGTGTTGGCTTGTACGTATATGCAGATTACCTTCAGCGTTATGTTGGGTTGTCGGGTGTATTGCATGGTTTATTGTTGGTCGCGCCTTTTACATCAACTTTTTACAGTCGTAGAATCGCGGCGTGTTTTTTGTTGGTCATTGTTTCCAAAGTTGTCTGGGAGCAGTCGTCTTTTTACGATGATATGTCTATGGTAGGTTTGATTGGTGGCCGAGTAGAGGCGAATGCTCATTTGCTAGGAGCTATCGCCGGTTTGTCTTTTTTATTAGTCTATTATGCGCATTTTTATTATTTAAAACGTTTTGTTCAGTCGGAGAATTAGATGCCAAAGCATGATGTTGGGAATTTTGACAGCGCAGTAATAAAGAGCTCTTGGCAAACCTTAAGTCGTGAAGTTAAATATGACAACCCTTGGATTCGAGTCGAAGAGCATCAGGTGATTAACCCCGCGGGTGGTGAAGGCATTTATGGCACCGTAAATTTTAAAAATAGAGCGGTGGCTATTGTCGCTTTATTTGAAAATGGCGATACCTTGTTAGTGGGGCAGTATCGTTATCCTTTGCAGCAATATCATTGGGAATTGCCTATGGGTGGAGCACCCAAAGATGAGTCAGTGTTGAGTTGTGCGCAAAGGGAGTTACAAGAAGAAACAGGTTTTACTGCGGTTAAATGGCAGCAGATTCTATCGATGCACTTAAGTAATTCTATTACCCAAGAGCAGGGCTTTACGTTTATTGCAGAAGGGTTGCAAGCCGGGGAAATGGCTTTGGAGGATACGGAAGATATCAGTTGTCAGCGTTTGCCTTTTGAGCATGCTTTTCAGCAGGTAATGGCGGGGGGAATAACCGATGCCATGACCGTAGCTTCCATTATGAAGGTTCGTCTGCTAGGTCTTGCTTAGAATGTTGTACTCTTAACCTACGGCAACCGAAAGAGCTGAAGGTGAATCTGATACTGTCTGTTTTTTCTGTTTGTTTCGATACTGTGCTGGGCTATCTTTAGTTTGCTTAATAAAAATTCTATCAAGTGTCCTGCGTCCTGATAAGCCTAGCTGAAGCGCTATTTGTTCTATGTTTAAGTCACTTTCTAATAAAAGCATTTTTGCTTTGTTTACTCGACATTCGGTAATAACTTGCTTGAGTGATGTACTCTCTTTTTGTAAGTGTCGATTAAGGGTTCGGGCGCTAATATGAAAGTGCTCTGCTACAATTTGTTGGTTTGCTTTAAGACTTAATTTATCTTTATCCAATGCACGTTTTATTCTATCCGCTAGAGATCCAGATCGGGTGAGCTTCTTGTATTGTTCTTCGACGTCTCGTTTAATCATATTTAAGATGTGAGGGTTTGTATTGTGCAGCCCTTGATCTAAATATTTCGCGTGAAATTTAATCGAGCATTCTGTTGAATTGAAAACGATATCGGTTTTCCAGAGTTTGGCGTAATCATCGGCATAGCTGGGTTGGGGAAAGGGAAGGTCTATTCCGTTTATGTTCATATCGGCGCCGCATAATTGTTTTAGCCACCCTAATATTATGCCAACCAGTAATTCACTGCGATAACGCTCTTGAGATAAAAAACTTTGCTCGTTAACGGGTAGTTTAACTTTTATGATGTTATCTCGAGTACGTGTAATATTTATCTCTAAGTTGTCGCATAATAATGAAGAGAATTTTTCAAGGTAATGAAGTGCTTCGCGCAGAGTATTTGAGCACAGGAATAAGTGCTGTAACTGGCAGCTGCTTTGTGCGGCTGCTTTTGGGGCTGAAAAAACACATAAAGAATTTGAGTTACTTGAGCGAACAAGACTATTGATGAGGGCATCGGCATCTTGCGTAGGGATTCTAGCATCAGGATCTTTAAGTAATTTCATTAGGCGCGTATCGATCGCCGATTCTGGCTCGATGAGAGGTGCTTTACTGCTCACCGCATCAATGAGTGGGCGAATTAGCGCTATTGAAATTGAACTTTGAATCATAATGACTTACCGGTTCGCTATTATTGTTTTTTTTATTAATGCAGTTATTAAGCAATTTAAATGCCAGTCTATTGAATACATTATAATTATGTTGTTTGAGTCTATAATGTCGTTCATTTAAGACGTTTTTTAATGATATCGTCGTAATGTGTTTGTACAATAACGA
>JBNMPQ010000103.1:0-8853 GCA_051276935.1 Oleispira sp.
TGTTAGATGCTTGGTTTAACGTGCCGCTTATTCAGCAACTAGCACAGCGTAATGTTCGTTCTTTTGCGTTGGAATTTATTCCACGCACGACTCGCGCACAAAGCATGGACGTATTGAGCTCGATGGGTGCTATTAGTGGTTACCGCTCAGTATTAGCTGGTGCGATTGAATTGCCACAATACTTCCCAATGTTGATGACCGCGGCCGGTACTATTCACCCCGCTAAAGTCTTCATCATCGGTGCTGGTGTTGCCGGTTTGATGGCCATTTCCACCGCTCGTCGTTTAGGCGCCGTGGTTGAAGCTTACGATACCCGCGTAGAAGTGCGTGAACAGGTTGAGTCTTTAGGCGCTAAATTTGTCGAGTTTGATTTACCCCAAGAAGAAGGCAGTTCAGCAGGCGGTTACGCCACTGAAAAATCAGAAGAATTCTATACCAAACAACGCGAACAAATGCAGGCGAAAGTTGCTCAGGCTGATCTTGTGATCACCACAGCCGCGATCCCTGGCAAGATGTCTCCACGCTTAATTACCAAAGACATGCTGCATTGCATGAAAAAAGGTTCGGTTATTGTCGACCTTGCAGCCGAACGTGGCGGCAACGTTGAAGGCACAGTCGCGGGTCATAAAGTATATCTTGATGGCATTACGCTCATTGGTTATACCGACCACCCTGGTCGCGTTCCTGTGCACGCCTCTCAGCTATTAACTAAGAATATCACCACTTACTTATTGAACATGGCGTCTGAAGGCCAGTTAAATATCGATATGGAAGATGACATTATCGCGGCGACGCTGATTACTGAAGCCGGCGAAATTAAACATGCAGGTCTAAAAGCTAAGGCTGAGAAGGAATAACAATCATGGAAATGTTTATCATGTCTCTAACCATTTTTGTGCTAGCGATCTTCGTGGGCGTAGAAGTGATTAACAAAGTTCCACCGACATTACATACACCGTTAATGAGTGGCACCAATGCTATCTCCGGCATCGTAGTGGTCGGCGCAATCATCAGCGCCGGTGGATCAGATCATACGACGGTTCTTTCAACCGTATTAGGGGTTGCTGCTATTGCATTAGCAACCATCAATATTGTGGCCGGTTTTATGGTAACCGATCGCATGCTTAACATGTTTAAAAAGAAATAAGGTAACTGACTCATGGACGTTTTAATTAATCTGGGTTACCTAGTTTCTGCCGTATTATTTATTCTCGGCGTAAAAGGCATGACCTCCCCAAAAACAGCGGTACGTGGCAACCAGTTATCCGCCACCGGTATGTTGATTGCGGTTATCGCAGCATTGCTTGATAGCAATGTAATTTCTTATGAATACATTCTTTTAGGTGTCTTAATCGGTGGTGCTATTGGCGCGCTGATCGCTAAGAAAGTGGCGATGACCGACATGCCAGAAATGGTAGCGTCTCTAAACGGTATTGGTGGTGGTGCTTCTTTATTAGTCGCCGCTGCTAACTATTTAGAAAGCCAAAAGCTTGCTGAAATGGGCCAGTTTGCAGTGACCTATGATTGGTCAGTTGCGGTTATTCTTTCTATCTTAATTGGTGCAGTGACGCTTACGGGTTCATTTGTCGCCGTGGGTAAATTGAAAGGCAAAATTGGCGATTCTAATAAAGTAAGTTTGTACAAATGGATTGTTAAACTGTGCTTCTTAACCTTGGTTGCAGGTGCCGTTTATTTTACTGCGTTTAGCCAGTTAAATTCCGACCTATTAATCTTAGGCTTAATCGTTGTTTGTTTAATTCTAGGGGTGTGCTTGGTAATGCCTATTGGCGGCGCCGACATGCCAGTCGTGGTTTCATTGTTAAACTCTTACTCGGGTTTAGCCGGTGCAGCAGCAGGTTTTGTATTAGGCAATAATGGCTTGATTATTGTTGGCTCACTCGTCGGTGCTTCTGGTATTATTTTGACCAGCATCATGTGTAAAGCAATGAACCGCTCACTAACAAACGTTTTATTCGGTGGCTCTATGTCAGCGAAAAGTGGCGTTACCAAAACTGAAAACGATGCTTTCTACGAAGGCAAAGTTAAGTTCTCGAATGCTGAAGAACTGGCCATGATATTAGAAAGTGCACAAAAAATTGTTTTCATTCCAGGGTATGGTTTGGCAGTAGCGCAAGCGCAACACGCGACGCGTGAATTGGCGAACATGCTGGAAGCGAATGGCTCTGAAGTTAAATACGCGATTCACCCTGTTGCGGGTCGTATGCCTGGCCACATGAACGTACTACTGGCTGAAGCAGAAGTACCGTACGATCAGTTGGTCGATATGGATACGATCAATCCTGAATTTTCACAAACAGACGTTGCCATCGTTTTGGGCGCTAACGATGTTGTCAACCCTGGTGGAGCCGACGACCCTGAGTCGCCAATCTACGGTATGCCGATTCTTAATGCACACAACGCAAAAACGGTTGTTGTGATTAAGCGGGGTCTATCACCCGGTTTTGCCGGTATTCCAAACGAGTTATTCATTCGTGATAACGCGTTAATGGTGACGGGCGATGCGAAGAAGGTATTGCAAGATACGATTGCGGCCTTGAAAGATCTTTAAGTAAGATCATTCAAAACGTAATCGATAACGTCCAATAAAAAATCCCGCATTCTTAGCTAAGAATGCGGGGTTTTTTTATGCTCTAAGTAAAATGCAGAGGGGCTATACAATACCTTGATCAACAACCTCACCGGCCTGCCATAAGCGCCATTCGCCGGGTTCGTAAACTTCCCATGCTTCATCTGACGTCAACGGCTGCGTCGCGATAATGCTAACAACATCGTTATGAGTCGTTTCCGCAGAAAAATCAATCGTGACATCCGCATCAGTTAAACAGGCGGGTCCAAACGGCGCACGACGCGTAATGCAGGCTAATTTAGTACTGCAAAAAGTAAATAACCAGTCACCGTTACTTAACAGACAATTAAAAACTCCCTGCTCATTGTAGCCTTTAGCTAACGTCACCAAACAATCAGCCAATTGATTCGGCATTGCATTTCTTGGTAAGTTTTGTCGTACTTGATTCATTAAATCGCAGAAGATATTTTCACTGTCGGTATCACCAATCGGCTCATACAACCCCTGACGGGATACAAAATCATTGATCTGTCCATTGTGAGCAAATACCCAGTTTTGCCCCCACAGTTCACGAATAAAAGGATGCGTATTGGCGAGGCAAACCTCCCCAACATTGGCTTGACGAATATGGCATAAAGCCGTTTTACTTTTAATCGGATGGCGCTGCACCATATCGGCAATTTTTGATACTGCACTGGGGCTGGATTCATGGAAGCTTCGCACACCTTTTCCTTCGTAAAAAGCCACGCCCCAGCCATCACTGTGCGGGCCGGTATTACCTCCGCGCTGGGTTAAACCTGTGAAGCTAAAACATAAATCGGTCGGAGTATTAGCACTCATGCCAAGTAATTCACACATTCTGAATCCTAATGATTAAAACTGAGGTTTCGCTGCAAATTGCTGCACAGCATACGCTACACGGTCTTCCGCACTTGGGTATCGAGTTGGGGTCGGAAGTGCTTCAATATTTTGCAAACGTGGCAGCAACCCAGCGCCATTCGCTATCTGAATCGTCAAACCAGGACGGGCATTCAGCTCTAATACCATCGGGCCAATCTCTTTGTCTAATACCATATCCGCTCCTAGATACCCTAAGCCGGTCATTTCCCAAGCACTGGATGCCAAGGTCAGCAGATTCTGCCAATTCGGCACTACCAAGCCATTAAGCGCCATTCCGGTATCAGGATGATGAGTTACGGGATGGTCAAATTGCACCGCACGCACCGCTCGCCCTGTTGCTATATCCAGCCCGACCCCAACAGCACCTTGATGCAAGTTGGCCTTGCCGTCGGACGCCGCTGTTGAGCAGCGCATCATAGCCATCACAGGATAGCCTTTAAATACGATGACGCGAATATCTGGCACCCCTTCATAACTAAAACCGTCGAAGGACACATCATCAAATTTAATTAGATTTTCAACCACTGCGACATCATTTTTACCGCCCAATGAAAATAAACCCGCTAACGCATTACTGATGTGGCGCTCGACATCTTCTTCATTAATGGCTTGCCCAGAAGGTTTAATATACACGCCGTTTACATGAGAGATAACAACCAATATACCTTTACCACCGGAACCTCGGGCTGGCTTAATCACAAAACCGGGCCAATGTTTTACCATCTCATGAATGCGCTTCACCTCAGCTTGTTGAGCGATAACACCGATCAACTTAGGCACAGTAGCGCCATGTGCTTGAGCAATGATCTTTGTTTTGAGTTTATCATCCACCAAAGGATATTTCGAACGATCATTATAACGCCCAATATAAGCGCCATTTCGTTTGTTCATTCCCATCACACCTTTGGCGTGCAATTTTTGCGGAGATGCAAATAGGGAAAATACAGAAAACATAGCTTAATTTTCCGCGAGCGATTTGAATCTTTTCAGCTCTAACAAGCGATAGCCTGTGTAGTTACCTAATATTAAGATAGCCGCTAAGATAATGAACTGTGTGCCAATAAAATTAAACGTTACATGCTGGACATAACTATTGGTCATCGCTAGATAAATAAGTACCGCAGTGAATAGCGACCCACCGCCTTGCATAACGACTTCTTTCGCCCCCTCCTCTTCCCACAGAATAGACATGCGTTCAATCGTCCAAGACAAGATAATCATTGGGAAAAAAGTGATCGTTAACCCTTGAGTTAAACCAATATTAAAAGACACAATGGTAAAGACTGAAATAATTAAGATAACCGAAATAATCACCGCTGATATTCGGGAAACTAAGAGCAAATTGAGCTTAGAGAGATACCCTCGAATAATCAGACCCGTGCCTACGATCAATAAAAACCCCACAATACCTGGCAGTAACTGAGTTTGAACAAACGCCACCGCAATCAATACTGGCATAAAGGTGCCCGATGTTTTTAAACCAATTAATACCCGTAAAAAAACCACAATTAATGCCCCAATAGGAATAAGCATAATGGTTTTAAACATCGCCTGTTCTTCTAATGGCAAACTGTGAATAGAGAAATTTAATAAATGGTCAGCGATCGCTTTTTTCTTCGTTGCGGTCGTGGGTGTAATGTCTTGGGAAATCATCGAGTAAAATACCTTGCTGCGCTTTCCTCCGATCACATCCAATAACGATACGTTCGATTCATCCCAAATAAGCACATTATTCTGCACCCCTTGTTCATTACTGTCTGGATTGAACAATCTCCATACGTCACCGTCCCACACCTCAATCATTGGAATAATTGATTGGCGGCGACGGCCGTCTTCAAGCTCAACCACTCCGACCGTTTTGTTATAAACATTGGAAGATGCAAGTAATTTGGAAATTGCTTCGACTTTGTTAAAGTCATTCAGCATCAATGAGGCATTTTGGTTATCAAGATCATTCAGTTGTTTAATCAGTTCGCGGGTATAGGTAGTATTATCCGCTGAACGCTCAGTAGCTTGAGCAACAATAGCGTCAACCGCGGCTTGCTGTGGAGCGCTGAATGTTGGTGTGATCAGATCTTTTTCTGCAGGGCGGATGGTAGAAATGATGGCTTTGGGGTCAATTAAAAACTGAGTTTTATAATAAATTGTTTGCGGACCCTCAGCGTTTCGAATAGACCATTCGGCGCGTCTACCCGTATCGGTATTAATATACGAGAGGCCATAACCTGAAGAAGAAGCACTGTCGTCTACCAGGGTAAAACCCGCTTGTGTATGAGGCACCGCAAATGACACTTTAGCGGGCCCACCCGAAGCAATAAATTCAATACGCGCTTCAATATCCCACACTTGTCTTGATTCACCAGGCGTCCACGGCACACCATAGTCTTGATGACGCATAATACTTAACGTAATACCAATAATGACCAGCATGGCGATAAGAAAATAAAACGGTACTCGAGACCTCATAACACTCCCTTAGATCAATCTAAGTTAATTTTTTATTGTTGTTTTTTCGAGGTTTTTTTTGGTGCTTTTGACTCAATAAAATCTCGGCTAACATCCACTAGTGCAACGTCTTGAATGAATTCACGTCCCAATAAAATCGGGTAATCCATCTGCGTACGATCCGTGAGGGTAAACTCTGATCGCTCATGTACCCTGCCAATTTTGACCCACAGTTCAACCACAGGGCGACGTTCTAAATCATTAGTGCTGGATTGGCGAATTTTAACATGCCGAGCAATTGGTGCTTCAACCCACTTACGATTTTCCGGCGCTGTTTCCTCATCGGACACATGGAATTTAACCCATTTTTTTCCATCACGCTCAAATTTTTGAATATCAACCGCATTAATGGAAGACGTTGTTGCACCCGTATCAACCCGCGCTACGAAAGCGCTTTTGACGACATCAATGTATATTTTCTCCAGCGATCCTAAAGTCACCATGCCCGTACGAGCTTGAAGCGCTAAATCAGCCGACACGAGGTTTGAAGAACCCTTAGTGTTGGGGACTGTATCTATAAGTTTTTTATTGGAAGGTTCGTTGACCTGACGTTTTTTCAATACCGCAACGTCTCGAGTTAATTTTATAATTTTAGATTCTAAGTTATTGATGTACTGAGCTTGCTTAATAAGATTGGAATCCAATACCTCAAGTTTACGGGTAATGTTCTGCTCGCTTTTACTGACCGCCTCAAGGGTTGTGTTCAAAGACTGCTCTTGACTGATTAAAGCACAGCCAGAAAGCAGCAACAGTGCAACAAGACTTATTGAATTTTTTAACATGTTAACGGCGATAACCTTGGCAAATAACGGCAGTACAGAGTTGACTGTATCTCAATTTCATCATGAGATACTTTGCCACAAAGGCGGCTATCTTAAGGGATTTCTATTCTAGAGGGAACTGCCGTTACTTTCCGTCGGTAATGAATGCATCAATAGGGTTAATAACAATAGAGAAGCCTTTACAAAAAGCCTCCCTCGCTACTTGAATAATTGTTACTATGACTGAGAATCTAGACCAAAGCAGCCTTAAAAGCCTGCTCTAATTCAGCATGCTTAAATTGAAAACCCTTGTTTAATAACTCAGTGGGCACTACGTTAGCACCCCCTAACAATAGCAACTCGCCCATTTCACCAAACAGCAGTTTAACCATAAATTTAGGCATTGGAAATAAAGAAGGCCTGTTTAAACAACGCGCTAACGTTCCCGTAAATTCTGTATTCGTGACGGCATTCGGGCTGGTTAAGTTCACTGGACCTTTGATATCGGTGTTATTCAAAATAAAATCGATGGCTCTGACTTCATCTTCTAAACTGATCCAGCTCATATATTGCTCACCCGAACCAACGCGTCCCCCTAAACCCAGTTTGAACGGCAGCAGCATCTTTTGTAGCGCCCCTGCTTCTTTGCTGAGCACCACACCACTGCGTATAAATACCGTTCTTATATTGGCAGCCACAGCAGATTTTGCGGCGTCTTCCCACGTTGATACAATTTCAGTTAAAAAGTTATCGCCCGCTGCGCTGGATTCATCCACTGGGGTTGAGCCACTGTCACCATAAAAACCAATAGCACTGGCATTAATAAACACACTTGGCGGCTTAGGCAATGCGGCAAACGTTTCCGCGAGTAGACGCGTCGAATCGACCCGGCTGTTTAGAATGTCTAATTTACGCTGTTTCGACCAAGGCTTATCACCAATATTGACGCCATTAAGATTAATCACGGCATCGATGGCGACATTAGGATCGAGGGTTATTTGTTTTTTCTCAGGCTGCCATGTCATAACAGCGCCTGAATCATTGCGACTAAGAATGTGGACTGTGTGACTCTGGGCACGCAAAAAAGAGGTTAATGCTTTACCAATAAGTCCTGAAGCACCGCTGATTAATATATTCACAGAAAACTCTCACTTTGATTCGTAACAAGTAAATATTTAAGCATAATCCGCACACACTGCCCACCAAAAGGATGCGTTTTTAACAATCGATTACTTAGCAACCCATCAATTCTTTGCTATAATACGCCTGTACACACTGATGCAGAAATCAGTGTCTTTTAACCAACTTAATCTTATAAACCCCCGATTAAGTGATCTGATACGGAACTTCCAATGACAGATTCAAACCCTCCTGCAACTCCAGACGACTATTCACTAAGCAATCAAGTAACGACGACACCTTTAGTGGGAAAATACGCCGTATTAGAAGTGGGCGAACTTTTACCCATGGGTGCGCTATTAATTGCAGGAGAATTTGGCAATATTTTACTGCCTAATAAACAGGTACCCGACAAGTGCGCGGTCGGTGATGCGGTTAAAGTATTTATCTACCTTGATTCAGAAGACAGAATCATTGCCACCTGCCAACGACCGCGTGCAACCGTAGGCCAAGTCGCGAACCTAGAAGTCGCTGATGTAAACGAGACCGGTGCCTTTTTAGACTGGGGACTGGTTAAAGACCTATTCTTGCCTTTCGCCGAACAGAAAACGCGCGTCGAAGTTGAACAGCATTGTATCGTCTACGTTTACATGGACAATACCGACCGCATCGTTGCCACGACGCGCTTAAATCGCTTTATCAAAGATGAAGTCGCGGTAATGTACGATCACTATAATCCTGGTGATAAGGTTCGTATTTTGATCGCTGCTCGCACAGAACTGGGCTATAAAGCCGTAGTTGATAATAAGTACTGGGGGCTGATTCACCACAGCGATATACATCAAGAAGTTCGGGTTGGCCAAAAAGTTGATGCCTATATTCGTAAGCAACGTGATGATAAGCGCCTGGATTTAAGCCTGCAGCCAATTGGTTATCAAAAAGTGGGCGGACTGGCAGAACAGATTATGCAAAAGGTGGAAG
>JBNMPQ010000104.1:0-8847 GCA_051276935.1 Oleispira sp.
AAGATTTTGAAGACCGCTAAAGAAGAAAATTGCGACATTATTGGTCTTTCAGGCTTAATTACGCCATCGCTGGATGAAATGGTTCACGTTGCTAAAGAAATGCAGCGTTTGAATTTTCACCTGCCTTTATTGATTGGTGGTGCAACGACCTCTAAAGCGCACACAGCTGTGAAGATTGATCCTCAATATAGTAATGATGTTATCACTTACGTTGCTGATGCTTCGCGCGCCGTAGGGGTTGCACAGAAATTAGTGAATCCTGAACTTAAGAAAAAATTCATGGAGGATACCCGGGCTGAATACGAAATTGTTCGTGCCCGTAATGCTAATCGAAAGAGTAAGCCTCTACTGACTTACGCAGCGGCGTGCGAACGCGCTCCACAAATAACGTTCGGTGGCTATACACCCCCTAAACCAAATAAGTTGGGTATTACCGTTTATGATGAATTCCCACTGGAATCTCTGATTAAATATATCGATTGGACGCCCTTCTTTATGTCCTGGGAGTTGGCTGGCAAATACCCGCGTATTTTAAAAGATGAAGTGGTCGGTGAAGCCGCAACCGCATTATTTAAAGACGCTCAAGCCATGCTAAAACGCATTGTCGATGAGAAGCTTTTTAAAGCAAGAGGCGTTGTTGGTCTTTGGCCTGCCAATCGTAAAGGCAATGACGATATTGAAATCTACGCCGATGAAAGCCGCACCGAAGTATTAGAAACCTTACATCAGCTGCGCCAGCAAACCAATAAGCCTGCAGGCCAACCGAATTACTCGCTGGCCGACTTCATTGCACCCAAAATAGGTGATCATGCCGATGGTAAAGATGATTACATGGGCGCATTTGCAGTAACTTCCGGTATAGAAGCCGAAATGCTAGCCGAGGAATACAAAAAAGAGGACGATGATTACAACAACATTTTAATGAAGGCCTTAGCGGATCGTTTAGCCGAGGGGTTTGCAGAATGCATACATGCAATCGTGCGAAATGAAACTTGGGGCTACATTGAGGACAATGAATTAAGTAACGCTGAGTTGATCAAAGAAAAATACCAAGGTATTCGTCCTGCGCCCGGCTATCCTGCCTGCCCGGACCATACTGAAAAAGCGGCACTTTTCCGCTTACTGAACCCCGAGAAACATACGGGTCTGGTACTGACCGAAAACTATGCTATGTATCCGTCAGCGGCCGTCAGCGGTTGGTATTTCTCTCACCCAGAATCAAAGTATTTTGGTTTGGGTAAGATTGATAAAGATCAAGTCGAAGACATCGCAGCCCGCAAGAATGAAGAAGTCCACATTATGGAACGCTGGTTAGCGCCTAACTTAAACTACTAAAACATCACATTCACACCGTTAATGAGCAGTGTTCCATTAAATTGCTGCTTATTAACGAGTGAGTGGTTTTTACGTATTCATCTTTTAAATGGCCAATCATTATTAGCTTTTTTACCACCACCCTAAGCAAAGCACTTTACATTCCAAGTGCTCGTTTATCTCGCATTTTAACCATCGGCATCCCGATTATTATGGGCATGCTTTCGCAAAGTTTACTGAACCTTGTCGATGCCGCTATGGTTGGCAATTTAGGGCCTGAAGCCCTGGCGGGTGTTGGCATAGGAAGTTACGCCTCCTTTTTAACTGTCTCTTTAGTTATGGGCCTTTCAGCCGCCGTACAAACATTAGTTGCAAGACGTATGGGAGCAAAAGAAAGTGAGAAAGCGGGTAAGCCCTTAATGGCAGGTTTAATTCTTGGTGGGATTACTGCAATACCACTCACCTTTTTTTTCTTGCTGTTTAGTACAGAATTAATGGGGTTATTCAGCTCAGATAAAGCGGTACTGGACATTGCAAAACCCTACTTCGAATGGCGTACCTACGCGGTAGTGGCTGTAGCGTTTAATTTTTGCTTTCGCGGCTATTGGGCAGGTATCGGCGAAACCAAGACTTATTTAAAAATATTGTTATGGATGCACATCGCCAATGTGGTGTTCAGTTATATTCTAATTTTCGGAATTCCTTTCCTTGCTATACCCGCATTCGGCGCAGTGGGCTCTGGTATGGGTACTTGCATTGCTTTATTTATAGGTACAACTATTTATCTAATATCGACTTTAAAAAAAGCAGATCATCATGGATTTAGCTTACATATTCCTAGTAAAGCAATGATGAAAAGTCTTGCCCAGCTCGCTGTTCCAAACTCGTTACAGCAAGGACTCTTTGCTTTAGGCATCAGCGTTTTATTTATGATCATTGGCTTGATAGGCAGTAATGAACAGGCAATTGGACATATTTTAATTAATATATCATTGTTATTAATACTTCCTAGCGTCGGCTTAGGCATCGCGGCAACCAGCTTAGTCAGTCATTCGTTGGGCTCAAAAGATCCAGAAAATGCCTATCAATGGGGATGGGAAGTTGTGCGCCTTACGATGTTCTTAATGCTTTTATTAGGCTTACCCATCTCATTATTTTCTGACTCTATTCTTAGAATCTTCACCAATGATGAGTACTTAATTGCACTGGGGACGATACCCTTACAAATTACAGGCATTAGTATTACGTTTGAAGTGACTGCGCTGGTATTAACTCAGGCCTTATTAGGCGCAGGCGCTAGCCGAAAGGTTTTGGCCATTAACTTTGTAATGCAATGGTGCTTTTTATTGCCACTAGCCTATTACATTGGCCCTATTTTAGGCTTCGGCCTACTCGGTATCTGGTACCTTCAAAGCCTACAACGCATTAGCTCTTCTGTTTTGTACGCGGCACTTTGGCGCAGAAGAAGTTGGGTATCTGAGAAATTTTAATAGTAATTTCATATTGAATGCTTAATATCCACATAGATCGTTAAGTACTTGGCTATTTATTCCGACAACCTTAGGTTATCTATGCAATCTGCTTATTCATTTTTACCCCAGGTTATTGCTCATCGTGGCAGCAGTGGCCAAGCTCCAGAAAACACTCTCGCAAGTCTGCACTTAGCAGGTCAGCAAGGAGTTAAGTGGGTTGAGATTGATGTAATGCTGAGTGGTGATGGTATCCCAATCATCTTTCATGACGATTACTTATCTCGCACAACCAATGGCGAGGGTCTGATTCATAAAACCTCCCTCGCCCAGCTTAAACTGTTGGATGCAGGGTCATGGAAAGGCGAAGAATATCATCAAGAATCTATTCCAACATTACAAGAAGCTATTGAGGTTATTAGTCAATATGGCATGGGACTCAACCTTGAGTTAAAACCTTGCGAAGGCTTAGAAGAAGAAACCAGTGCGGCGAGTATTGATATACTAAAGCAATATTGGCCAGAGAAATTGCCACTCTTACTCAGCAGCTTTAATTATTTCTCTCTCATCAGCGCCAAAGCGCTGTGGCCAGAAGTCGATCGCGGTTATAATGTATCCGCTATTCCAAGAGCCTGGAAAGAGCGACTCGAGTATCTTGAATGCTCAGGTTTGCACATCCATCAGTCATTCTTTGACGCTGAGCAAGTTGCAGAAATTAAAGCAGCGGGCTACAAAGTACTGGCATTCACCATTAATAATGAATGCCTCGCTCTTGAACTTTATGAACAAGGGCTGGATGCGGTCTTCAGTGACTACCCGCAACAAATTCAATCGGCCATCGATTTAAAACTCTGCGAAAACGATTTAGAAACGATTTAAAACGCGGAAGCCCTATTCTGCCTGCCATAAGAGGCTGTTTAAACCTTATTTCTGACAATAATTTAACCAACTATTCACTTTAGTTATTTCCATATAGGGAAATAGTGGTTTTTTGCATAACGATTTTTTGTTACATTTGCCGCTAATAACTCCCAATGGCTTAATAACTCGGAAAGCTATGTACGTATACGACGATTTCGACCAACGCATCATCAACGAGCGCGTTACGCAGTTCCAAGACCAAATGGACCGTTATTTAGACGGTAAAATTCCTGAAGAGGAATTTCTTCCATTGCGGCTACAAAACGGCATTTACATACAACGCTATGCACCTATGCTGCGCATTGCCGTGCCTTATGGCATGTTAAATAGCCGGCAGTTACGCGTAATGGCCGAAATTGCCCGCGACTACGATCGGGGCTACGCGCACTTTAGTACGCGTCAAAACTTACAGTACAACTGGCCCAAGCTAGAAGAATGCCCAGAAATTCTTGGTAAGCTCGCTCAAGTTCAAATGCACGCCGTGCAGACCAGTGGCAACTGTATTCGTAATACCACCACCGATGAATACGCCGGTGTTATTGCTGAAGAACTGATTGATCCTCGCCCTTACTGCGAAATTATCCGCCAGTGGTCAACGTTCCATCCTGAATTCGCTTACCTACCTCGTAAGTTTAAGATTGCCGTGAATGCCGTAGAAGGCGCTGACCGTGCGGCAACTCGCATGCATGATGTTGGTGTACATATAGTTCGTAACGCTGCAGGTGAGCTAGGTTATCGCGTCTACGCAGGGGGTGGCTTAGGCCGCACCCCTATTCTGTCTTCTGTTATACGTGAATTCTTGCCAGAAGAAGATCTGTTAACTTACCTTGATGCCATTGTTCGCGTATACAACCAATTTGGTCGTCGTGATAACAAGTATAAGGCACGTATTAAAATTTTAGTAAAAGCGCTTGGTGCAGAGCGTTTCAGCGAATTAGTTGAAGCCGAGTGGATACATATTAAAGACGGTGATGGTAAATTGCCGAAAGAAGAACTTGAACGTATTAAGTCGCACTTTACTGAGCCTGATTATTTAGCGCTTGAAGCCGACCCTACAATCTATACTGATGCCTTAGCGTCTGACAAAGCGTTTGCTCGCTGGGTTGATCGCAATGTTCGTACTCATAAAAAACCAGGCTATGCCATCGCTACTTTCGCGCTTAAGCAAAAGGGCACAGCCCCCGGCGATGTGACTGATAGCCAGCTATTTGCAGTTGCTGACCTTGCTGATAAGTACAGTTTTGGTGAAGCACGCTCTACGCACCAGCAAAACCTAGTGTTGGCTGACATTGAACAAGCTAAATTATACGAGCTTTGGAAAGAAGCAAAAGCATTAGGCTTAGCAACACCGACTTTAGGCTTGTTAACCGACATGATCTGTTGCCCAGGTGGTGATTTCTGCGCTTTGGCCAATGCAAAGTCGCTACCGATTGCCGAAGCTCTGCAAAATGCTTTTGATGATTTGGATTATTTGCACGACTTAGGTGAGATCGACCTGAATATTTCGGGTTGCATGAATGCCTGTGGTCATCACCATATCGGTAATATTGGTATTTTAGGGGTTGATAAGAAAGGCGAAGAGTTCTATCAAGTTTCTCTTGGTGGCGCATCCGGTGAAGATGCTTCAGTCGGTAAAATATTGGGGCCTTCTTTTGCTCGCGATCGCATGACTGATATCATCCGCACGTTGCTTGATGTGTTTGTTGCTCAGCGTATCGAAGGTGAAGCGTTTATTGAAACGTTCCGTCGTGTTGGCATGGACCCGTTTAAAGCGGCTGTCTATCCAGCGAAAGATAAGCCAGCAAAAGCAACTGCTAAATAAGGATTAGACATGACTCAGATTATTTTAGATAAACAAATCGCACATGATGATTGGACCTTAGTCGCGGATGACATGGCGTTATCCAATGCAAAAGAAGTGATCAATTTTAGCCGTTGGGCCGCTGCAGAAGGGGCTGACAAAGAAGCACTCATTACTAAACGTGATGCAGCTTCTTTAGGCATTCAATTAAACGCAGGCGATACCGCTGATTTATTAGCGGCCGATAGCCAAGGCTTTGCCTTGATCAACGTAGATTTTCCTAAGTTTGCCGACGGGCGTGGCTATTCAGCTGCTCGCTTATTGCGCGAACGTTATGAATTTACGGGTGAATTGCGCGCGGTCGGTGATGTACTGTTCGATCAGTTATTCTCTATGATGCGCTGTGGTTTCAACGCAATGGCGATGCGTGCAGATCAAAACCTAGAGCTGGCTGTAAAAGGCTTCGAAACATTTTCTGCACCTTATCAAGGTGATGTAAATGATACTCGCCCGCTTTTTCGTCGTCGCAGCTAACGGTTAATTTAACGTGCCAAACAGAGCATACTTTTCGCTACGCTCTGTTTTTATGATTTACACTAAAAAGACCATTCATTTGGTCTTTTTTGTTTTTGTCATTTAAGGTTTATACCAAGCGCTTTATTTAAAACGCTTACACGGCAACCAGCAGGAGCACTAATGGTGGCACACGATCTAGTATTTTCATTTTTCTTAATCTTTACTGGTGCTCTTGTATTGGCAACAGTTGCACTTTATACAAAACAACCCATCATAATTGCCTATATTGCCTTAGGAGCGATTGTAGGACCTTACGGCCTATCTTTGATAGAAGAACCCGAATTATTAGAAGGCATGTCTCATATTGGCATTATCTTTTTGTTATTCCTGCTTGGTTTAGATATGCAGCCTTCGACCTTGGTTACCATATACAAAAACGCGACTCTGGTTGCCCTTATCAGCTGCGCGCTTTTCTTTGGTATAGGTTTTGGTATTGCGCAGGCATTTAATCACTCTTCCTTGGACAGTTTAGTGATTGGCTTAGCCATGATGTTTTCAAGCACAATTATTGGTTTAAAGCTTTTACCGACCACAGTTTTGCATCATAAACGGGTCGGTGAGCTTATGGTTGGGCTATTATTGATTCAGGATTTAGTGGCCATTTTAACACTGATTTTTTTAGGCAGCTTAGGGTCTTCTACTGATGCCGCGTCAACCGCAGCCCCTATCTGGCAACCTTTTATCGCGCTACCAATACTCGCCCTAAGTAGTTATTTGATTGTTAAAGGCCTGCTCCTACCCTTGATTCGTAAATTTGATCGCTTTCAAGAGTATTTGTTTATCCTAGCCATTGGCTGGTGCCTAGCAATGGCGGAAGGTGCTCAAGCGATTGGGCTTACCCGTGAAATTGGTGCCTTTATCGCAGGTGTAACACTCGCAACCAGTCCCATCGCACAATATATTGCCATTAGCCTAAAACCATTAAGAGATTTTTTCTTGGTTTTGTTTTTCTTCGCACTCGGTGCTGGCTTTAATTTAGCATTATTGTCGCAGGTAATCTGGCCGGCGCTGGTATTAGCAGGAGCGATATTGATTTTAAAACCTGTAATCTTTAGATACTTGTTAGGAAATATGAGCGAACGACCAGAACTGGCTTGGGATGTTGGCTTTCGCCTAGGACAGATTAGTGAGTTTTCACTGCTGATTGCGTTTGTCGCTTTCGAGCGTTCAATTTTATCTGAACAAGGTTCTTTATTAATTCAAGCGACCGCGATTATTACGTTTGCTCTGTCGAGCTACATTGTTGTATTTAATTACCCCAGCCCCATTGCGGTAAGTGATAAGCTTCGAAGAGACTAATTCTGGAAATGAATTATTCCCTTCGAGAGGGCTGAGAATATTAACAATTAGGCTTTAGCCAAATCCAATAAATAGCGACCTTGACCCTTGCCTGCAAGTACACCTGCCAAAACGGAAGGCAGCTCACTGCGACCAATCGTTTTGGTAAAGTCAGCCAGTGTTGATAACTGCCACTCATCGGCGACTTTTTTGATTAACAGCTGCTTATGAGTTTGAGGGATTTCGACCGAATCAACACCCAATAAATCGATACCCCGAATAATGAATGGGAATACGCTAGCACTGAAATCAGCCCCCGCCACCATGCCGCAAGTTGTTAGAGCACCTCCATAGTTTAACTGTGGCAGTACAGCCGCAATCATATCGCCACCACACGTATCGATACCTGCTTGATACAGTGGGCGAGTCATAGGCTTCTTAGCCATCGGTAAAAGGTCTGCACGATCCAATACCTCTGAAGCGCCAATACTTAACAGCCAGTCTTTTGCAGCCGACTTACCGGTAACCGCAACAACTTCAAAACCTAACTTTGAAAGCAAGGCAACCGCAACAGAGCCCACTCCGCCTGTTGCTCCCGTTACAACAATCTTTCCTGCATCAGGTTTGATATCGGCTTTTAACAGTTTTTCTACTGACAATGCCGCTGTAAAACCAGCGGTTCCCCAGCGCATAGAATCTGCAAAGCTTAATTCTTCTGGCTTAATGAGCACCCAAGCAGCTGGAACTCGAATAAACTCGCCATAGCCGCCATTAGTATTCATACCTAAGTCATAGCCAAACACGACAACCTCAGCGCCTTCGTTGAACTGACCCGATGCGTCACTAACAACGGTACCTGCGGCATCAATGCCTGGTGTATGAGGAAATCTTCTCGTTACACCACGATTGCCCGAAGCGCTTAATGCATCTTTATAATTAACCGATGAATACTGTACCTTAATAAGAACTTCGCCCTCACCCTTTAACTTTCCAATTGCAGGCAAGCACGTATCGTCCACTAATTGCCATGAAGACTCTACAACGGGGGTTTCATCATTCGTTTCAATTGCGCGATAAGCGTGCCATTGAGTCATAATTTTTCCTTTCATATTGCTAGCGGCTAATGACAGCGGTAATAAAAAACAGGGATTAACCCTTAGTATGAGTCTGTGCATTCATAACAGTCAAAAAGCGAGTTGCCGCTTTTTCAATACCCATTTGCACAGCAAAACCGAGTTTTTCTTGCAGGCTCTTTTTAAATTCGTAACTTACTTCAAAGACATCAGCGTCATCACAAGCATTCACTAGATAATCATCACTGGTGCCTAATTGATCGACCAGTTTATTCTCTAGCGCATCTTGACCGTACCAAACGTCACCCGTGGCAACTTCTTCAATATTCAAACCTGGACGAAAACGTGAGACATGGTTTTTAAATAATACATGTGTCTCTTCAAGATCTTCTCTGAACTTATCTTTCGCTTTTGC
>JBNMPQ010000105.1:0-8817 GCA_051276935.1 Oleispira sp.
CTGAAGGTATTAGTGGTTGATGATTCAGGATTTTTTCAACGCCGCGTAACTGAGATAATTAATGCCGATGCTCGTCTAGAAGTTGTTGCAACTGCTAGTAATGGTCTTGAAGGTGTTGAAAAGGCTTTGGCATTAAAGCCTGATGTCATCACAATGGATTATGAGATGCCTGTTATGGACGGTGTCACTGCCGTGCGACATATTATGGAAAAATGTCCAACGCCTGTGCTCATGTTTTCATCTCTTACGTATGAAGGTGCACGTATTACGTTAGATGCTTTAGAGGCAGGGGCTGTAGATTTTTTATCAAAGCAATTTGATGCGATTGCGGCTTCTGAAGCAAAACTTCACAAAATTTTAACAGACAGAATTTGTGAAGTTGCGGCGACAGGTAAAGCGTCTCCAGCAAAAAATTATTCATCTGTACCAATGCCCACTTCCAATAATCAAGCTGTAAGTATCACGACACCATTAAAGTCCCATATTGCCAGCAGGGGAAGCTCTGTCGCAAAATCCTTACATCATATTGAAGTCGTCATTATTGGAACTTCAACCGGTGGTCCTGCCGCTCTGCAAACAATTTTCAAACAAATCCCTGACAGTTTTAAAAAACCCATTGTCATTGTTCAGCACATGCCAGGTTCTTTTACTAAAGCGTTTGCAGAAAGACTTAATAAAATTAGTCCTTTAACGGTTAAAGAGGCTGAACAAGGTGAAAAATTAAAACCAAGTCATGTGTATGTTGCACCTGGCGGTATGCAGTTGATGTTAGATAATCGTAACGGCGGCAGTATTCATATTCATGAAAGTGATGATCGCATTAGCTATCGTCCTAGTGTGGATATTGCGCTGGCGTCGGCGGCAAAACATTTTGGTCGCAAAGCCTTGGCGATTATTCTTACGGGCATGGGTTCCGATGGAAAAGAAGGCGCCCAGTTGTTAAAGCAAGCAGGCGGCACAATTTGGGCTCAAGATGAAGCCAGTTGTATTATCTATGGTATGCCAATGGCTGTTGCAAGAGCGGGTGTTGTTGAAAAAGTACTTTCACTCGATGCGATAGCGCCAGCAATATTTAATGAGGCTGGTTAATGGATCGTTTCGTTTTACTATTGATTTTTGGTGCGATTTCGAGTGTTGTTGTTGGGCATGTCTTAGAAGGTGGATCCCTTTTGTCTTTATGGAATGCACCTGCTTTATTGATTGTATTCGGCGGTTCATTTCTGGCTCTAGCAGTTCAAACACCCGTGTACCTAGCGTTGCGGGCTATTAAATTATTATCTTGGCTAATCGCTCCACCGCAAGCGTCGCTTGATCAACTATTAACAAAGTTAACGACCTGCGGTAATGCATACCGCAAAGACGGTGTATTAGGGCTGGATCGTATCGCTCAAGCAGAGAATGATCCCGTGATGAAGCGAGCACTGGTTATGCTTGCCGATGGGCAAGCACCTGCTGCTATAGAAAAAAGTATTCGTTTGGAAATTGAAACGCATGCAGAAAAAGATTTTTATGCGGCAGAAGTCTTCGATAATTTAGGGGGTTATTTACCGACCCTCGGTATTGTTGGCGCGGTACTGGGATTAATGCAAGTTTTGTCTAATCTTGAACAACCTGAAGAATTAGGTCGAGGCATCGCAACAGCATTTGTAGCGACTTTTTATGGCGTAGCCGCGGCAAACTTAATTGCGATTCCAATAGCGGGTCGTTTGCGCAGCTTTATTCAACAGCGTACACGCTATCACAACGCGATGATTGTCGGTGTGATGGCAATCCGGGAAGGCATAAATCCTCAGTTGATTCGTTATCGTCTTGAAGGGATGGATATATGAACAACCATCCTGCGCCAGATCGTCATCGTTGGTTAATTTCTTATGCCGATTACATGACTCTGCTTTGTGCTTTTTTTATTATGTTGTATAGCGTGAATTTATTAAACGAAGAACAGTATCAAGCAGTACAAGATGTTTTAGGGGGAATGTTTACCACTCAATCGTTGCAGATTTTGCCACAACCTGAGGTATCAACAACGATTCTTGATCATAACAATGGTGTGATGCCCCTCTATCAAACCGTTAAACAGCAGTTACAAGTATTTATTGACAGTAACGACCTTAATTTAGAGCAAGAGGGGGAGTGGATAAAAATTCGTTTAAAAACGGACACGCTCTTTGCTGCAGGGGGTTGGGAAATCAATGATGAAATGATGGATATGATCCAACAGCTTGCATTGGTTGTTAGGCCGATACCTAATGAAATAAATATTGAGGGGCATACTGATGATGTGCCCATTAGCACAGTGGATATAGTAAGTAATTGGGATCTTTCAGCATTACGAGCGGTCGCGGTTGTTCGAGCTTTTGAATTAGAGGGTGTTGCACCTCAAAGAATGGCCGCTATGGGATTCTCTTATCATAAACCTTTATTTGCAAATGACAGCGACGAACATCGACTTGCAAATCGACGTGTTGAAATTTTAATTAAACAAGGAAGTGTTAATCAGCCTTGGGCGAGAGAAGAAATTGTAGAATGAGCATAATAATTGCAAAGAAATACTATTCTATATCTCGTTGTCAAAATAAGGACGGCATAACGTGCGAATTTGGTCGATAGCAAATCAGAAGGGTGGAGTAGGAAAAACGACCTCGGTTGTTTCTCTTGGAGGCCTGTTAGCGGAACGGGGTGCCCGAGTCCTATTGATAGACTTGGATCCACACGGTTCGTTAACCAGTTACTTTCGATATGATCCGGACAGTCTAGAAACAAGTCTTTATGATTTATTCTTTAATCAACGCTGTAAAGACCTCGAGTATATTAAAAAAGTGGTGAAGCCCACGACTCGTAAAGGGGTCGATTTATTGCCGGCAACGACAGCACTTGCCACTTTAGAGCGGCAAGTGAGTGGTCAAGACGGCATGGGTTTAGTTTTAGCTAAGACATTAGCTCAGCTATGGGATGATTATGATTATGCTCTTTTAGATACGCCTCCTATTTTAGGCGTTTTATTAGTTAATGCGTTAGCAGCATGTCAGCGCCTTGTAATCCCTACACAAACCGAGCATTTAGCGCTTAAAGGGTTAGAGCGTATGGTGCATACACTAAAAATGGTGATGTCTTCTCAGAATAGACAATTACCTTATACTATTGTTCCTACACTTTTTGATCGTAGAACACAGGCTTCAGTCATTACTCTGAAAGAAATGCGGCAGCTTTATCCTGAGCATGTTTGGCAAGAAGCGATCCCTATTGATACCAAGTTTCGTGATGCCAGTCATGAAGGTTTATTTCCAAATGAATTAGACAGCTTATCTCGTGGCGTTCGTGCTTATCGTCATCTTTTAGCGGAATTAGATCAAGCAGAGGAGGTGAAGCATGAGCGAAGATCAGCCCAATAATCAAACGAAAATATCGGGTTATCTCGATATGCTTTTGGTAGACCATTGTACTTGGGATGAAAAGTTTTCTTTAGCGGTTAACCCCCCTGTTCGCCCGCAAGATACGGTTGTTCCTGGGTATTATTTGTTAACGACTGAGAATTTTGGTTTAGGATATCGAGCAATCAATTTTATTCATTTATTAAACGGTTTCAGTATTTTAAATCAGCTGCCTTTATCAAAATTGAAGTCAGAAATATTACGTTGTTGCTTGCCATTAGCAGCAGAGGCAATGCTTTGTGACTAAATCGCGTGACACCTCGCCCTCGTTGACTAAAGAAACTAAGACCAAAGTGAACGTTGTCGAAGGTGTATTACAAAACTATCTAGATCAATTGCTTGTGAGTGCAACTCAGGAACCTCAGGAGCCTCAGAGAGTAGAGAAAGTAATTGAGATTCCTGATGAAGTTTCTGTCATTGAGACCGCTATTGTTGAAGCGGTCGTCGTTGAAACTGCTGTCGTTACAGCTATTCCTAATGAAATTATACTTGTTAAAGAAGAATATTTTGAGAGTGTACCTCTAGAGTTGCTAAGTACACCAAAAGCCTGTGACCCTGCGGCTGATTCTATATCTTATGCGGTAGATACTGCCCTACAGAAATTACCCTCGTTAACTGACCCTGATTCCTGGTCCAGTCAAGGGGTAGAGTGTTTAATATTCAGTGTTTGTGGGTTGAAGCTCGCCGTACCCTTATTATTTCTGGGTGGTGTGCACGAGGTTACTAGTGATCAGGTAAGGCCATTAGTAGGTCAGCCCGGATGGTATTTGGGTATGGTACATACCGATGAACATAATTTACAAGTTATTGATACTGCGAGTTTGATTATGCCTGAGCGAAAGCAGCATTTAGCTGAGCAAGGGTTTAAATATTTAATTCAACTAGAAAAAACACCTTGGGCTATCGCTTGCCAATCAATTGACGATACCGTTCGACTTGGTGCGTCAGAAATTAAGTGGCGAGGAGAGCGAGGGAAGCGCGCATGGTTAGCCGGAACGGTGATCGAGAGGATGTGTGCACTGGTTGATGTTAATGGGTTGTTACAACATGTTGATATGAGCTGTAAGCCTGTTTAATTTTATCTAATTTTATTTAATTTTAAGCTGGTACAGTTTGTGCTATCTACTATAGTTAAGGAAGGTGCAATACGTTTTTTGACGCAAGCCAATTAATTTAGGCCTTTCTAGTGAGGAATTTTTATGTCTGCCAATGCTGCGAAAAGTGCAGAGGATCCAATTCTACAGTGGGTGACCTTTCGGTTAGAGAATGAGTCCTACGGTATTAATGTGATGCAGGTGCAAGAGGTTTTACGTTATACAGAGATTGCCCCAGTTCCGGGTGCACCTCCGTATGTTTTAGGCATTATTAATTTGCGAGGTAACGTTGTTACTGTCATTGATACGCGCTCTCGATTTGCGCTGCCCAATGCAGAAACAACCGATCAAACGCGAATAGTAATTATTGAAGCGGAAAATCAAGTTGTGGGTATATTAGTGGATTCGGTGGCTGAAGTGGTTTATCTGCGTCAGTCTGAAATTGAAACTACTCCCAATGTCGGTAATGATGAAAGTGCTAAATTTATTCAAGGTGTTTGTCATAAAAATGATGAACTTCTAATCTTAGTAGATTTAGAAAAACTCATGTCGGATGAGGAGTGGATGGAAATTTCTGGTTTTTAATCAGAAATAGGAGTTTAAAATTATGTTGTTATTATCATCAATGTCGATGGTGCATTGGTTATTAATCAGTAATGTCTTGCTATTAATAGGGGCTGTTGTAGGGTTTTTTTTATTCAAGCGTAAATATGAAAATGATTTACAGCGTTGGCAGAAACAAACTCATAAGTTGCGCCATGATTTTGATGCGATGAGCAAAAGTAATTTTGGTATGGGTCGTTGCGTGAAAAAATTAGAGCAACGTCTCGTCGAAAACGAGCGCAAACCATCATTGGCGACTTCAGATGAAGCTCTTTATCAGCAAGCTCAACGCTTGGTGAGTATGGGAGCATCCGCTGATGATCTAGTCTCTAGTTGTGGTGTTGCTCGTGCAGAAGCTGAGTTACTTGTTTCAATGAACCGACAAGTCGCTCATTAATTTAAGCTCATTTTAGTTTTAAGCTATATGCAATTTTAATCATTGCAGGTTTCTTTTATTACAAAATGATCCTAGTTGTACTCTAAAAGTTTCCTATACTTACTTTAGATAGGAAAAAATAAGGAGGGCAATATGAAGGGGATTCTATTATTTTCATTTGTAGCAATGATTAATCTAGCGCTATCTTCAGTAGATTCGTTAATTGCTCCCTATGGTTTATCAAAAGGCACTTCATCGACGCTACTCGCGAGTCAGATCTACAGTGCTGCTTTTAACGACATATCACCAGGTTTCGATGACTTGTATGTTATTAAAACTCAAGATAAAGGTCGAGAGATTATTATTTATTGCAATACCACTTATTGTTATAAAAATCGCAATAACGTTTTGGCCAGCTAACAATAAGTCGATCATTGCCTAAGCTACTAAGGCTAATAAAAAGGCTTTATTGTTGTGTCTTAATCACATACTCCCTCTTTTTATTTATCAAACTCCTCGAACGTTCACCCTTCTTATTTTTGCAGACTCTCAGTCGATGCTTTTATTATTCAAGACATTGATTTCAAAGGTCCGTATATTTGACCTAAACAATCATAATTTTAGTATATTCTGTGATGAGATCATAAAATGAAAAAGCAACGTTGAAAACAGTATCACTCCTATGGGTACGAGGAGTTCTGCAGGCTGCCAGTCTACAAGGGCTTAATGAGTCTAAAATTTTTGAGAAGGCTGGATTAGATCATGATTGCTTAAATGTTCGCAGTGAGCGTATCAGTCTTGATGATACTTTAGCGATCTGGCGTTCTGTGGAGCAGCTTAGTAAAGATCCATTATTTGGTTTTCATATGGGGCAGTCTTTAAAGCCCGCTCATTTTCAATTATTAGCGTTTACGATGCTTAGTAGCCCAACATTGGGTAATGCTATTGAGAAAATTTTAAAATATCAGCGTCTTATTAGTGATGGCGGTGTATTTACATTGATACCGCAAGAAGACAGCACGTCCTTGGTTTATTCACCGACAGCCAGTGATTTTAGCTATCATCAAATAGATGCAGTTTTGGTAGCAACACTGAGTTTTGCACGTTGGTTATTAGGACGCGAAATTAGGCCGTTGAAGTTAACCTTCACCCATGAATATAAGGGTGGCTTAATTCAATATCGATCTTTCTTTGGTTGTGATATTGAATTCAATAAAGCGCAGAATAGTCTTCTATTTACCTCTCAATTACTGCAAGAAGCTCTACCAGGATTTGATCAGGGTTTGGCTAC
The DNA here is from genome assembly GCA_051276935.1 of Oleispira sp. Lineage (GTDB taxonomy): Bacteria > Pseudomonadota > Gammaproteobacteria > Pseudomonadales > Oceanobacteraceae > Oleispira. Next base: position 6,796 of record JBNMPQ010000105.1, read on the forward strand.
TGTCCATGAGCAAATGGCTGATAATCAATTGCAGCGCTTAGTAGCACCCGATATTATTTCTCGAGTACAAGAGTGTTTTCTATTGATGTCTCACGACAGCATCAATCGTGACGATATTGCTGCTCATTTGGCGATGAGTGGGCGTAGTTTACAGCGCAAATTACAAGAGCAGGGCAGTAGTTTTCAGAAATTGCATGATGCCTATAGGCATCAACACTCTTTGCAGTTGTTGGCGCATACAAATTTGTCACTCATGGATATTTCTTTGCAGTTAGGTTTTTCCGAAAGCAGTACTTTTTATCGGGCTTTTAAGCGCTGGCAAGGTTTAACGCCTGGAGAATATCGTCAGCGGCAGTCTGATTAACCAAGGTAACGCGTTGGAAAGCTAAAACTTTAGGCTAACCCTTAGAAATACTTGTTGTTCCAGAGTACTCGAATGGGCCAGCTGAACGTCATTATTATCGGTACTTTGTCGCCAATAATGAAAATCGCCTTTCCAGCCTAAATAAGTAAACCAGCGTCGATTAAGGCGATATTGATAATAGAGTTCAATGTTACCTCTAACGCTGAATATTTTATCAGCCTTAGAATTCAATGGGGTAATTGCTTTCGGTTTTAATACGACATTTCCTTTGCCTAAACCAAATTGCCAGTTGATATTAAAGCCTCTATGATGAAATTGGTTTATGATAACTATTTCATTAATATTAACGTGCGTGGGGAAGCAAACTGTATTTATTAAACAGAGCTTGCTGATCTTGGGTGATCTCAATGCCATCGCTTGAACTTTGCGCACTTGAGGGAATAAACGTAAGGTTTTTTTGCCTTTAAAGCCCTGTGCCAATCTTTTTGACCGCTAAAACAGACATCTGACTTCGGCCAAAACGTTTGATGGAAAACGAGACGTTCCAAGTTTGATTACTGTCATTTCGAACGGGTTTATTAGGTGAATGCTTATTGACAAATAATCAACTAGATTGGCTAAAGGTTAAGCTTGGTGGACTGGGAAACCAATTACCTAAAAAATCTGAATATTTAGGGATGAGTTGGCACTGAAATCCTTGTACGGGAACTTGATTTTGTGAAAGTTCTAGTAAAACGCCAAGGTATTGCTGATCGACTCTCAACGCACAGGATAGCGTAGTTCTTTCTGCTTGGGTATTTGCCCCCCCCACAGACGAGAAAAATAAAGGCGATTTTAATGATGATAAAAACTTCATGCATGTCACCTCTATTGGCAATATTAGAAAAAACTAAAGCGCATTGATAATGTTTAATACATCATCGTGATGGCTTTTGGTTTTAACTTTTTCCATTACATGACGCAAGATGCCTGCTTCATCAATAATAAATGTGACACGATGAATTCCGACGTATTCCTTACCCATAAACTTCTTTAATGCCCACACACCGTAACTCTCCGCGATGGCATTATCTTCATCAGAGAGAAGAGGGAAGTTCAACTCCTGTTTTACCGTGAAATTAGTCAATCGTTTAGTCGCGTCAGGACTCATCCCTAAAACGACAGTATTGGCTTGTGCAAAAGCATCTTTGTTATCGCGAATGCCACAAGCTTGAGTAGTACAGCCAGGAGTAGACGCTTTAGGGTAAAAATACAGAACCACTTTTTTACCTTTGAAATCGGCGAGTGAAACGGTTTCACCATTTTGGTCAGTGGTGGTGAATTGTGGGGCGACTTGATCAAGCGGAGGGAACGTTAAGCTCATAATGGCAACCTAAATGATGAATGCAAAGTAATCATCTAAGTTTGCCATAAAGCAGTCTAAAAAAATAACATTGACTGAAACTAATATTGTTTATTAGCTTTAATTAGCCGTTAATTGATTGTTCTGTTAAATAGTTCTCGAGAGTTTTCTTAGCTTTATTACCTGCTGGGCTATTACGGAAAACCAGTTCATAGGTTTTATTTTGTAAGCTAATGAGAACATCACAACAGAAGTCACCTTCGTGAGTTTCACGTATGTGTTTCATTCGCACTTCAACAACCTTATCAAGGTTAAT
>JBNMPQ010000106.1:0-8772 GCA_051276935.1 Oleispira sp.
TGTGCTTTGGCCACAGCGGCTTTAGCAATTTCCATTGAGCTTGCAGCGACTGCGAAAATTGGCTGACCAATATATTCGCACAGCTCTTCGACAAGTACGGGGTCTCCAGAAAAAACGGGGCCAATGTCAACATGTCCCGGTACATCGTGTACCGTGATCACATCAACGACCCCCAAGGTTTCTCTAACTGAAGTGAGATCGATCGACTTAATTTTCGCGTGGGCGTAGGTACTGCCTCCCACTGCGATGTGCAACTGGTTGGGGTATTCTGGCATGTCGTCTACATACACAGCTTTACCGGTAACATGTTTTTCTGCACTCTCGTGCTTCATGCTTTGTCCCGTCTGGCCTTTGCTCTTTTTAGCTTTAGCCGGACGGTATCGTTGTTCTTCTTTAGAATCGTGTTCTGGTAAATCAATTAACTTACGCATGGTTAACTACCTCTGTCTTTACTTGCGCTAGAGATAGCTCGCTATTATTTAGCGATTCTATTCTTGTGACTGAATTTGGATTGGAAAGTTCAAAGGCACATTTCTGAATGAGGTTCTGTGCAACCTGCATGCGGTATTCAGACGTTGCGCGCACATCACTCATAGGTGCAAAATCTTGATCCAATACCTGCGCGGCCTTTTCAAAGGCGGCCATCGAAACTTGCTGATTCAATAAAGCTTGCTCAAGCTGGCTTGCCGCTTTGGGAATACCGGCCATACCGCCAAAACCTGAAGTAACGGCGGTGACGGTTTGCGCCCCAACCTCTCCTGCTAAAGTAAATTTAAAGGCGACTAATACGGCTGATATATCATCTTCAAGACGCTTAGATATTTTGTAAACTTTCAAAACCTGATTCGCGTGCAAGCGAGGGATACGAATCATGCGTAAGTATTCACCCGGCTTTTGCTGGGTCTTTTTATAATCTAAAAAGAACTCATGCAAAGGCAGCCAACGATTACCTTTAGCGCTTGCTAATTCAATACAAGCACCTAGTGCTAAGAGCACTGGTGGTGTATCTCCGATAGGCGATGCATTGGCGACATTCCCGCCCATGGTGCCGTTATTGCGCACTTGGCGAGAAGCGAATCGATGCATTAATTGGCCAAATTCTGGGTAGTGTTCATTCAATGTCGTTTCCATCTGGCTGTAGCTCACACCTGCGCCGATTAAGATGGATTCGTCTTCTATCGAGATCGTTTTCAAGCTAGCAATATCATTGATCGCAATTAACTGTGGAATTCGGCGATTCATCTGTGTCACTTCAAGCGCGATGTCTGTAGCACCGGCGACCATGCGGGCATCAGGGTACTGAGATAATAAGGTTTTTAATTCATTTTCGGTCTTCGGTGACCAGCTTTGGCTTGTGATGTCGGTACTTGAAGCGGCGTAAAAAAGACCGGTTTCTGTTCCTGTGGCAACGTCAACAATGGCGACAGGCTGCCAGATACCGACTTGCCCGGCATCCACACTGTTATTGTGATAGTTGCCCATGTTCTCGGCCGCTTCAATAATGGGGCGATAACCCGTGCAACGACATAAGTTGCCAGACAGTGCATCAATAATTTGGTGGTGATCAGCAGGTTCACTGTTTTTATGAAGGCGTTGATTCTCGTGCAACGCAGCCAAAGACATCACTATACCCGGAGTACAAAAGCCACATTGCGAACCGTGGTAATCGACCATAGCTTGTTGAGCTGGATGTAATTGATCGCCCTCTTTATCTTTAGCAGAACCTTTGGTTGCTAAGGCATCGACCGTAATAAGGCTTTTACCATCGAGCTGTGCAATAAAGGTAATACAGCCGTTTATAGCTTGATATTGCCACTGACTGTCGCCATTGTTATCAATACTGCGCTCACCGAGCAATACTGAGCAAGCACCGCAATCTCCTGAGCCGCAACCTTCTTTGGTGCCAGCCAAAACTTGCTGCGTTCTTAAATAGCGCAGAACGGTCATGTCGCTTGTGACGGCTGATTCTTCGATCCAGCGGCCATTTAAACAAAATTTAATCACGGGCTTACTCATATTTATCACATATAATGTCGCGCATTATTACGCGAAAGATACGACTAATCAAATATCCTGACCAAATAGACAAGTTTTATTAGGAAAGGACAATGTTTCAAGAATAGTACCAATATTGTCATACCCTACATTACATCGACTCCTCGGCTATTATCCAGCGAAATAAAATTATCACTTTTAGCCTTCTTTACGAGGAAGAGAATATAAGTAGCAATGCTCAATTCCCAAACTGGCCTTATATGACCACTTACATGATCAAACGGTCAGATTTTGCACCAAACTAACTCATCATCGTTACTCAACGCACTTACTTGGAACACTTTTGGACTACTCTTTTAGTATAGCTAGGCTAATTAATAACCTTATATAGATTCATTTTTTAATAATTTCCAGTTCTACGCTAGTTATAAGCTGACCTTCTGAACAATTTTTTGAGAAATTATCATTTTTATCGCATTATAGTCCTAGTTTTGGCAAACATATTGCTTAATAAAACTGGCTAATTGGTCAAGAATTTAAATATGAATCAGATTGAACTGAACAATATAACCAAGCGTTACCCCGGCTGTATCGCCAACCAAGCCGTCGAACTTAACGTTGGTGTGGGTGAGATACATGCATTGCTGGGTGAGAATGGCGCAGGTAAGAGCACCCTAATGAAGATCATTTATGGTGTGGTAAAACCTGACGAAGGCATCATGCGCTGGCAGGGAGATGAGATCTCCGTTAAAGGTCCTGCCCACGCCCGTGAGTTGGGCATCGGCATGGTCTTTCAACACTTTTCGTTATTCGAGACGTTAACCGTGGCTGAAAACATCGCCCTGAGTTTGCCGAAAGCAGAATCAGCTTCGATGGATTTGTTGAAGCTGCGCATTATTGAAGTGTCTGAACACTACGGCATGAAGCTGGATCCTAATCGCTATGTGCATACGCTTTCGATCGGTGAGCAGCAACGCGTTGAAATTGTTCGCTGTCTTTTACAAGATGTTAAGTTGCTGATCCTGGATGAGCCGACGTCTGTATTGACGCCACAAGAAGTAGAAACGCTGTTTAAAACGCTCCGTTTATTATCTGGCGAAGGTTGTAGCATCTTATTTATATCGCATAAACTCGATGAAGTGCGCGCTTTGTGTGATCACGCTACGATTTTAAAAGCAGGCCAAGTCAGCGGTCACTGCATTCCCAAAGACACTACGACGGAAGAACTTGCGCGCCTAATGGTCGGTGACGATACGCCGCTTACCGAAGACTATAAAAAGGCCGAGGGGGCAGAAACCTTTTTGTCGATTGTTGATTTAAGTCACCAATCTAACGATCCTTTCGCTTGCACATTGAAGAATATTTCTCTCGACGTTAAAGCCGGTGAGATTCTTGGTATTGCTGGCGTCGCGGGTAATGGTCAGGAAGAGTTATTGAATCTGATCAGCGGTGAAGATACCAGCGCGAAAGAAACTGTTTTTTTTGCTAAAAAAGCAGTGGGTAATCTAACTCCAGAAAAACGTCGTATTTTAGGGCTAGGCTTTGTACCCGAAGAACGCCTTGGTCGCGGTGCTGTGCCGGATATGTCATTACAAGATAATGGTTTGTTAACAGGCTATCAGGGTGAGCTAACTAAAAATGGCATCATCAATACCAGTAAGGTCAAAGCATTTGCGCAAAACATTATTGAAAAATTTAATGTTAAAGCCAGCGGAATTCACGCCCAAGCTAAATCGTTATCGGGGGGTAATTTACAGAAGTATATTATCGGCCGTGAAATTTTACAGAATCCAAAATTATTGGTTTGCTCACACCCAACGTGGGGTGTTGATATTGGCGCTGCGATTTTAATTCGTCATGAATTAATTAAGTTACGTGATGAAGGCTGTGCGGTATTGGTGGTTTCAGAAGATATTGATGAGCTGTATTCCATTAGCGACCGTATTTGTGCGATTTGTGATGGTGAACTTTCTCCTGTTGCCCCAACGCACGAAGTTTCTATTAATCAGTTGGGCATGTGGATGGCCGGAGATTTTCACGCGGTGAATACTGATTCTAATGACACTTCATCTAATTGCACTTCCACTAGTCATTCGCCAGAAAGTGAAGGTGCGATTAAATAATGTTAAATATTACTTTAGAAAAAAGACAGTCTGATTCGAAGACCATGTCTTATTTATCCCCCCTATTTGCCATTATTTTAACGTTGATCAGTGGTGGTTTATTATTCTCGGCGTTAGGCCAAGATCCTTTCCATGCCTTATATACTTTTTTTATCGCACCGTTAACCGATGTGTATGGTTGGACAGAACTTGGAGTAAAAGTTGCCCCACTTACGTTGTGTGCCATTGGTTTGATGCTGTGTTTTAAAGCCAGAATCTGGAACATCGGCGCCGAAGGCCAGTTTATCCTGGGCGGCTTGGGTGGCGGTTACATTGCATTAGAATTATTAGAAGCGGAAGGATTTTGGGTTTTACCCGTCGTTTTATTTTGTGGTGCTTTGTCGGGTTTATTTTGGGGGGCTCTTACCGCCTTATTAAAAACTCGCTTTGGTGCTAACGAAATTCTTACCACCATCATGCTGAACTACATAGCGCTTAACTGGTTATTGTATGGCGTGCATGGGCCATTAAAAGATCCCGATGGTTTTAACTTTCCTGAATCGGCTTTATTTTCTGACTTCGCAACCTTACCGGTTTTATCCGATGATTATCGATTAAATATCAGTATTTTCTTTGCGTTATTTGCCGTGGCTGTTGTGTGGGCTTTAATGTCGAAAACGTTATTAGGCTTTCAAATTGCGGTATTAGGCGAAGATAAATCGGCTGCTCGTTTTGCTGGATTTAAGGAAGAACGCTTAATCTGGTTTGTGTTATTGGCCTGTGGTGCTTTGGCAGGTTTAGCAGGTGTGAGTGAAGTGACCGGTTCTGTCGGCCAACTCAATCCTTACATCTCCCCCGGTTATGGTTACGCGGCGATAATTGTTGTGTTCTTGGGCCGTATGCATCCTGTCGGGATCGTCTTTGCCAGTATGCTATTAGCATTAACGTATATGGGTGGGGAAATGGCACAGATGGATTTAGCGCTGCCTAAGTCGTTAACCGGTTTATTCCAAGGCATGTTGTTATTTTATCTACTGGCTTGTGACTTATTAATTAGCTATCGCATTGTGCGTAAGCCTGCTGTCCGCGCTATTGGCAGCTCTTCCAACTCTGCACAGGCATAAGAGGCTAGCACTATGGATTTTGAATTATTTACCAATATTTTATTTGCAACATTACGTACCGGTACGCCACTTATTTTAATCGCACTGGGTGAGATGGTCTGTGAAAAATCTGGCGTATTAAACTTGGGCCAAGAAGGCATGGTCTTGATGGGCGCCGCCCTTGGTTTTATTGCGGCAGTGGTAACAGGTCATGCTGGCCTTGGCATTATCGCGGCCATTCTCGCGGGCATGATGATGTCGGTGCTATTTGCTTTCCTCGCGGTGACTTTGGTTTCTAATCAGGTCGCAACGGGGTTAGCCTTAACTATTTTTGGTACCGGACTCAGTGGCTTTTTAGGCGCGGGTTATGTCGGCATGGCGATTGATGGCCTAGCCCCTTTCCCCATTCCATTTTTAAGTGACATTCCCGTCATCGGTAAAGTCTTGTTCTCGCACGATCCTTTGGTTTATGTGTCTTGGATTATGTTTGGATTAATCTTCTGGTGTTTCCGCAGCACGCGATTAGGTTTAATCATTCGCGCGGTTGGCGAAAATCCTGAAGCAGCCAATGCCATTGGTATTCCGGTAATGAAAGTTCGTTATGGCGCCATTTTATTTGGTGGCGCGATGGCCGGTTTAGCCGGTGCTTATCTTTCCCTTGTTTATACGCCCATGTGGAGTGAAGGCATGTCCGCAGGACGCGGTTGGATTGCGTTGGCCTTAGTAGTATTCGCCAGCTGGAAAGCTGAACGTATTCTATTAGGTGCTTATTTATTTGGTGCGGCAAGTATTATGCATTTAGTGCTACAGGGACTTGGTTTTGAAGCGTCTCCGAACCTTCTTGCGATGTTGCCTTATGGCGCCACCATTATTGTTTTAGTCATCATCGCTAGCGATGCAGCCAAAGCAAAATTGAGTACACCACTTGCATTAGGTCAGCCTTATAGACCGCAGGTGTAGCGTTTCGCTAAGAATACCTGGGTATCGCCGCAAGATAGTGGCGAACCTTATTTTTTAACCTAACTGAAGTGAACTAGAAGGAAGCATACACATGCATTCAAAAAAAGTACGTTCAAATAAACTGACTAAATTAGCCATGGCGGCTGCTTTAGCATTTGGGGCAAACATAGCGACGGCTGAAGATCCGTTAAAAGTAGGCTTTGTTTATGTAGGCCCAACCGGTGATGCCGGCTGGACTTTTGGCCACGATGAAGGCCGTAAGTATATTGCTGAAAAGTTCGGCGACAAGATCGAAACTAACTATGTTGAAAGTGTTGCTGAAGGCGCTGATTCTGAGCGTGTTATTCGCCAACTTGCGTCTAAAGGCCACGACTTAATCTTTACGACGTCGTTTGGTTATATGAACCCAACGTTAAAAGTCGCTAAGAAATTTAAGAAGGTTAAATTCGAACACGCAACGGGCTACAAGCGCAGTGATAATGTAGGTACTTATTTTGCTCGAGCTTACCAAGGTCGTTATCTTACGGGTTTAATCGCCGGTAAAATGACTAAAACAAACGTTATTGGTTACGTAGCTTCTTTTCCTATTCCTGAAGTAATTCGGGGTATTAACGCTTTCACTAAAGGCGCTTTAGAAGTTAACCCTGACGCTAAAGTTAAAGTCGTTTGGGCGTCTACTTGGTATGACCCAGCAAAAGAACGTGAAGCCGCTGAAACATTAATGCTTCAAGGTGCTGATATTTTAACTCAGCATACTGATTCGGCAGCGGTTATCCAGGCAGCTGAATCAAAAGGAAACTACGCGATTGGTTACCACTCTGATATGAGTGCTTATGGTGCTAAAGCTCACCTAACCTCTACTATTCATAACTGGGGCCCATTATACGCAGCTAAAGTACAAGCGGTTATGGATGGCACTTGGAAGTCTGAAGATTTATGGCCGGGTATCGCTGAAGGCGTAACCGATCTTGCCCCTTTGAACGATGCTATTCCAGCTGACGTAAAAGCTTTGATAGCCGAAAAGAAACAAGCGATCAAAGACGGCTCTATGCGTGTATTTGATGGCCCTGTTTTCGACCAGTCTGGCAAAGAAGTCATTGCGGCAGGCAAAACAATGGATGATGGCGCTCTTAAAGGCTTTGATTGGTATGTTAAAGGCGTTGAAGGCAAGCTTCCTAAGAGCTAAGTATCGTAGACTCTAGCCAGAGACCTATTCTAGAAGCTGTGCGTAAATTGGCAGTCTCTAGAGTAGGTGATTTATCGTTAAAGGACAGATTGTTAACATTAGCGGGTAGGAGCGTTTTATAAGCGGATGAACTTCTCGTTGAACATAACATTCTGTTACAATATACAACCGTTTTATTTAACGGATATTTTCACCTCATACTGTTATTAACGAGGCCTTTGGTGAGCATAACTAAAAAGTACAAACCGGGTAAAATCCGCGAACAGAACAGCCAGAAGATTTTACAAGCGGCTGAAGTTGAGTTCGTTAAGCATGGATACAAGGGCACGAGCATGCAGTCAATCTCTGACGCGGCTGGCCTACCCAAAGCAAACCTTCATTATTATTTCACTAATAAAGCGAAATTGTATAACGCAGTATTAGAGGATATTGTTCAGCGCTGGAATGAAGTGCTAACCGATATTACCGAAGATGACGATCCTACAGAGACCTTAGAGTTTTACATTCGAACTAAGGTTCAACTCGCGATTAGCTATCCTAATGCGTCTAAAATATTCGCCACCGAAATTATTCAAGGTGCCCCGAATGTTAATGAATATCTACGCACTGATTTACGTACTTGGCTAAGAGCAAAAACTAAGATCATCGAAACTTGGATTGAACAAGGTAAGATGGGCAAAGTTGATCCACAGCACTTATTCTTTATGATTTGGTCAACGACTCAGCATTACGCCGATTTCGAGACTCAGATTCTAACCATTACTAATAAGCTTGAGTACGAGGCGGATGATGTTGAGCGCATCAGCCGATTCTTATGCCATATGATTCTGACGGGTTGTGGCTTAACGCCGACTCATAAACTTTAACTTAGTTTAAAAAATCGGTAAAATGCTTTTATCGGCAGATTAACACGTAAGTCACTGTCATGTACGCATCCTGTGCATGGCGATATTGTGGCTGTTAATTTAAGTCCTCTCTTTATCATCATGTTTCCGTTTGCACTCTTTTTTTGAATTCTTTATTGAATTGAATCGCTACTCGCGATGCTCTATTTAAAAGGTGACAACATGCCTAAATCTTCGTCCATACATCAACCTCTTCCAACAGGAAAAACCCTGTGGATTAAAAACCCCCAATCTATCTTTACAGCTAATAAAGAAAATGCAGATAACGGTATTGTTATTCGCGCTGGCACAATCATTGAGTTAGTCGCAAAAGGCGCTAAACCCATAAGTGACATTGACCAAGTATTCGATGCTAGGCGCCACGTGGTTATTCCTGGATTAGTGAATACTCACCATCATCTTTATCAAACACTGACTCGGGCTTTTCCTCCAGCATTAAATAAACGCCTATTTCCATGGTTGCAAACGCTCTACCCTGTTTGGGCTAAGCTGCAACCCGATATGCTGCATGCGGCGACTGA
>JBNMPQ010000107.1:0-8760 GCA_051276935.1 Oleispira sp.
CCAGAACATGTAAAATTTTTATTGGCGACGACTGATCCGCAAAAATTGCCGATTACGGTGCTCTCTCGTTGTCTGCAATTCAGTTTGAAGAATATGACGCCTGATAAGATTGTTTCACATTTAGAGACCGTCTTAAAAGCCGAAGATATGCGCTACGAAGATGCCGCGCTATGGCAGTTGGGCCGTGCTGCGCAGGGCAGTATGCGTGATGCATTAAGCCTAACCGATCAGGCGATTGCGTATGGTCAAGGTGAGGTTTTTGAGCATCAAGTCAATGCCATGTTGGGTACAATTGATCGTGGCAGAGTCTTTAAGTTAGCTGAGATTTTGGCGACAGGGCAGGTGGCTGAGTTATTAAGCTTAGTCGCTACGATGGCTGAGCATGGACCTGATTACGATGAGGTTGTGCAGGCGTTGATGCAGTTGTGGCATAAAGTTGCAGTGGCGCAAGTGGCTCCCAGCTCGGTTGATAATACGGAAGGTGATAAGGCGTCAATTATGCAGTTGGCGGCAGCGATGCGACCAGAAGATATTCAGTTGTTTTATCAGACGGCTTTAGTTGGACGAAAAGATTTACCGTTGGCGGCTGACCCGCGTCAAGGTTTTGAAATGATTTTGCTGCGTATGCTGGCATTTAAACCCGTAAATAGCGCACCTCTTAATCTTGATTTAGTGGGTTCTTTGCAAGCGCCAGGTACTATTGAATTACTCCCTGAGCCTGCCAGTGTTAATGTTAATGTTCATGGCGCCTCGCATTCAGCGGGTACTGCAGAAGAAAAAAAGCTATTAGCTGACTCGGAATTAGCGCCTGAGCCAGTGGTTGATATAATTGAAGCGCCTATACCTGAAACTGTTGAAATGCCTGCGGCTAATAATCAGTTTGTAGAACATGAAATTGCTGCTGAATCCGCTATCATCGGTGGTGAGGCAATTATTGAGAGCTGTTCGCTTAATAATCCAGTGCTTGAAAATCCTGTGAGTGAAAGCTCATCTGTTGAGCCGTTAAGAAAAGAGAGCCCTAAAATAGGGGCTGCTGATCTGCTTAATAATCCGTTGCCTGTCATGGCGGCTACTCAGTCTGTCGCGGCTGTTGAGAAGAACATCGTTCCTGAAGTAACCTTTGATTTTGATTGGCTACAATTGTCGAACCTCAACTGGTGGCAATGGGTTAGGCACTTACCTTTAGCCGGTATGCCAATGGCTATTGCTTCAAACAGTGCACTGATCAGCCGACATGAAAATCAGTTGGTTATGGATGTTGATCCAGGCCAAGGCGCGTTATTTAATGATTCTCAGCGTCAGAGAATTGAACAGGTCTTGTGTGATATAACAGGGTTGCCTGTACAGTTATTGATGCATGTGCAATTGCCTCGTGGAGAAACACCCCACCAGCGCCGTACGCGTTTAATGGCAGAACAGTTTGCTCAGGCTGGGCATGCGATAATGGAAGATGAAATTGTGCAGGCTTTAGTCGCCGAGTTTGAGGCTCATATTATTGAGGGCTCTATTCGGCCTCTCGGTTCGAGGCATTAAAAATCAAGTGACGAAATGATGTAAAAGTTTTTTATAAACACTCTCAATATAAATTAAAACGCTAATTAAATAGGAAAATGATCATGATGAAAGGTGGAATGGGCAACTTGATGAAGCAAGCCCAGCAGATGCAAGAAAAGATGCAAAAAGCGCAAGAAGAATTGGCTAACTCTGAAGTGACGGGTGAATCTGGCGCGGGTTTAGTTAAAATTACTATGACAGGTCGACACGATGTTAAACGTGTTGATCTTGATGACAGTATCATGGGCGAAGATAAAGAGTTATTGGAAGATTTATTGGCGGCTGCGGTGAATGATGCTGTGCGTAAAATTGAAGAACAAAATAAAAGTCAGATGTCTTCCATGACCGAAGGTATGGGTTTGCCGCCGGGCATGAAGCTTCCTTTTTAGTCGTTGACATACATTACTAGGCTTATGTGATTAAGCTTGTTGAAGTTAGGGTGTTTAATAATGGCAATGAAGCTGCCTCCTGCATTACAGCAGTTGATTGATTCTTTTCAAATTTTACCTGGGGTCGGACCTAAGTCTGCCCAACGTATGGCGCTCTATCTGTTGGAAAAAGACCGGTTAGGGGCTGAGCGTTTAAGTCACAGTTTGCAGCAGGCAATGAATAAATTAGACCGTTGCCAGTCTTGCCGTAATTATGCTGAATCTGAATTGTGTCCTATTTGTAGTGATACGCAGCGTTCAACAGAGTCTCTGTGTGTGGTTGAATCACCTTCGGATGTTTTAGCATTAGAGCAAGGTGTCGATTTTAAAGGCCAATATTTTGTATTGTATGGCCATTTATCCCCTATTGATGGCATTGGTCCGGCAGAGCTTGGTTTGGCTGACTTGAAGCGTAAAGTAGAGCAGCAGTCTATTAGTGAGGTCATTGTCGCCACTAACCCTACGGTAGAAGGTGAAGCAACGGCGCAGTTCATTATGGATATGTTACCTGAAGGCGTTATCGTTAGCCGTATTGCTCATGGCATCCCGATGGGTGGAGAGTTAGACCTTGTTGATGGTGGTACGTTAAATCATGCCTTAATGGGCCGAAGAGTTATGAGTTAATTTAAATCATTATAAAATAAGCAAAGAGTGAGCATTAATATTTTAGATTCTATTCCTAAGCCCGTTTGGATTACTACGGACAGTGATTTGGCAATGTATTGCCAATTATGGCAAGCACAAGATTTTATCGCATTAGATACCGAGTTTATGCGCACCTCAACGTTTTATCCCAAGCCAGGATTGGTTCAGGTTGCGGATAATCAAGATTGTTATTTGATTGATCCGTTAACGGTGACTGATTGGTCTCCTTTTGCAGGGTTGCTGGATAATCTTAACGTGGTGAAAGTATTTCATGCGTGTTCAGAAGATTTAGAAGTATGTCATCGTTTATCAGGTACGACGCCAAATCCTGTAGCCGATACCCAAATTGGTGCGGCACTTGGAAGCTTAGGTGGCATTATGGGCTTTCAGCGCTTAGTAAAAGCGGTGTTGGATTTGGATATTGATAAGGGAGAGACGCGATCTGATTGGCTGCATAGACCCTTGCGAGAAAAGCAAATTGAGTATGCTGTTGCGGATGTATTTTATCTTTATCAATGTTATGAGCGTTTAATGACATTATTGACCGATATGGGTCGATTATCTTGGTGGCAAGAAGACTGCGCTCGCATATTATCACTGGGCCATATCTCAGAGGACTATAGTCAGCAGTACCGCAAGGTAAAGCTTGCTTGGAAGTTACGCCCGCAAGAGCAATATGTTTTGCAACAAATGGCGATTTGGCGTGAGCGAACGGCTCGGATTTGGAATGTTCCACGTTCGCAAGTTGTTGAAGACAGTGTTCTTTGGAATATTGCTCGTTACCAGCCCGTGCATCAGGGTGATTTGGCCAGAGCGGGCATGAAGACACGAACGCGCGAACGTATTGGCGATCAGGTTTTAGTGTTGATTGCAGAAGCCTTAGGGGCTGATGAAAATCAGTGGCCTGACGCATTGCAGAAGCCTTTATCTCCTCAAGAGTCCGAGAGACTTAAGCTAATGAAGAAAGAGGTAACAGCCTGCGCTGAAAGCATCGATATTCCTGCAGATATGCTGGTAAAGAAGAAAACACTGGAAGCCTTATTGCGATCTGGGTATCCTCGCGGCCCTTATTGTTTACCTGAACCTTTATTGGGTTGGCGAAAAGATAAGATTGGTGATGATTTGCTTCTCAATTTAGAGCAAGCTGATATCAGCATTGAATAGAATTTAGATGAGTTTTTATGACTAAATTGTTGTGTAATATTTATAAAAGTCGACGCAAAGAAGAAACTTACCTCTACGTTTCGCTCGCGGACGACTTGGCTCGTGTTCCTGAATTTTTATTGGAAACATTCGGTCGCCCAGAGTTGGTCACTAAAATGATCATCACTCCAGAACGCAAGTTTGCCCGAGCCGATGCGGAAAAAGTATTAGCTTCGATTAAAGAGAAAGGGTTTTATCTACAATTGCCGCCTCCAAAAGAAAATTTTGGTTTAGGTTTGGATGTGTTTTGCAAGCGAGATGACGACGAGTGAGTGCTAAGCCGTTTTGGGAGACAAAAACTTTAAAGCAGATGTCTAAGCCGGAGTGGGAGTCATTATGTGATGGCTGCGCTCGTTGTTGTTTACACAAGCTAGAAGATGAAGACACAGACGAGGTGTATTACACCGACGTTCATTGCCGGTACATGGATAAAAATGATTGTTCTTGCACTGTTTATCAAACTCGTAATGAAAAAGTGCCTGAGTGCATCTGGTTAACGCCAGAGCAGGCTCATAGTTTTCATTGGTTGCCAGATACCTGTGCTTATCGTTTAGTCGCGGAAGGTAAGCCCTTATATGACTGGCATCCTTTGATCAGTGGAGACCCTGATTCCGTTCATAAATCTGGAATTTCATTGCAAGGAAAGGGGATACCCGATGATAAAATCCCTGAGGAGGAGTGGCAAAGCCGCATTATATGGAAAGCCTAATGTTTGAGGAGGTGATGCAGTGGCTTGCGTATGCGGCTTCTGCTTTAGTATGCTTTTGGGCATGGGAAAAAATGTTTTTTTGGTTGGTGCAAAAAGATATTAAAGCGATTGTGAGAATACTCGGAGCTGTTTTGTTATTCACACCGGCACCCTTGACGGTTGAATCATCAAACTTTGCCCCTGCTTTTATCGTTATCTTATTCAGAACATTCTTAGAAAATGATGCTCCGGTTTTAGATGCGGTTATTTTTATGTTGGTCGGCCTGTTTATAGGCTTGGTTTTAATGTCTCTCCTGTCATTGTTTAATTTCTTACGGGCTAAATTCTCTGAGTAGAATTAACGTCTTTATTAGCGTTATTGACTAAAAATAACGCTAACTCATTCAATTTTTTGATTTTTTTTCTCTCACATTGTGGCGAACTTGAGATTCTTTGCTAGTTTTAAAGGCAGGAGCGCTCGATGTCGCTGAGTTATTCATGTTAGTTGAGCTTTATTTAGGGAACGAAATAAATTCGTACTCTAATGGATGAGAGGTCTAAAAATGGCAAATCATATTTTTATCATGGCAACCGTCATGTTACTCGCCGGTATTTTTGGTGGCTTGGTTAATTATTACCTATATGGTGAAAAAGACCCTGATGCTTCAAGTTTACCGCGCTTTCTTGTAGTCGGTGTGGGTGCTTCGTTTTTGGTGCCCGTGGTGCTGGACTTGGTCAACAGTGAGTTGGTACTAGAAAGCCAAGGTGATCCTTCTCGATTGTTGATCTTTACAGGTTTTTGTTTGATATCAGCATTGTTGTCACGTTTTGTGATTGATAATTTATCGGATCGTATCTTTAACGAAGCACAAGTTGCCAAGCAGCGTGTTGAAGAAGTTCAGCAAGACTTGCGTATGATTCGTACGAACTTGTTGCCATTGATTGATACTGAAACAGAACAAGATGTTCATGTTAATGATCCTAGTATCTTGACGATGCAAGATGAGTTAGATGTGACGTCTACCAGTGTTTTGAAGATACTATCCAGTGGCCGCTTTATCTTTCGCTCACTAGCAGGTTTGTGCCGTGAAGTGAATCAGGATGAGAGTACCGTATTAAAAACATTGAATGTGCTTACTGTTCGCAGCTTAGCCGGTAAAGTGAGTGGCAAAGAGGGTGTGCGCTGGCACATTACCGAAAATGGTCGCCGTGTTTTAGAATCAACCTTATAAGTTATTTCCCCCTGAAGGAGTTCTGATATGTTCAGAGATCTTATGTTTTCGGGGGGAAGGCTTTTAGCCTTCCTTTTATTATCTAGCGCTCTATCAGCTGGTCTTTCGACATCAGTATTAGCAGCAGAAGACGATAATGAAACCCTACCATTTGATGTACGCATTATCATCGATATATCGGGTAGCATGAAGCAAACTGACCCGAATAATCTACGCATCTCCGCGTTAAATTTATTATTGGAATTAATGCCAGAAGGTGCGCAAGCCGGAATTTGGACGTTTGGTCGCTATGTCAACAATCTAGTGCCTGTTGCAAAAGTAGATGATACTTGGCGTGCTAAGGCAAAAAAATCTAGTCTTAATGTATCGTCTTTGGGTTTGCAAACTAATCTGTCCGGTGCATTGAACGATGCCGCTTGGGGTCTTAAAGCTGATAGCGGTTTTCAGCAGAGCATTATTTTATTAACCGATGGTAAACTTGACATGGCGGAGGTGGGAGCGGCCAACTCAGAGCAAATAAATACGAAAGAACGTACCACATTGATGACTTCGGTATTAGATAAATACCGTGTTGCTGGGGCGAATGTGCATACTTTGGCTCTGTCTGATTTAGCGGATAAGAATTTACTGCAAGAGATCGCTTTAGAAACCGACGGGCTTTATTCAGAAGCACAAGATGCTGAATCGTTGATGAAGGCTTTTTTACGTGCTTTTGATCGTGCCGTGCCCGCCGAACAAGTACCGATGGAAGACAATACATTTGTTATTGATAGCAGTGTTGATGAATATACCGCATTAATTTTTAAACGTTCAAACGGGGCCCAAGAAACTGCGATATTAACACCAAGCGGTGAGCGATGGTCTCAAATGGAGCATCCAAAATCGGTCCGGTGGCATAAGGATGTTAGTTTTGATTTGATCACTATTAAGCAACCTGAACCTGGAACGTGGATTGCTGAAGCGGATCTTGATCCTGATAATAGAGTTACAATCCTTTCAGATCTTGTATTAAACGTTAAAGGTATTCCTGCGACGATATTCCCTGGCGATAAACTTGATGTTGAGATTAATCTTAACAATAAAGGGGTTGTAGTCGATAAGAAAGATATCCTTCGCCTCACGGATATGACCATAACCGTTGTGACTGCAAGCGGCCGTGAAGGCAGCAAAGTTTTGTCTGATCCTGAAAGTCCGCCCGTTGACGGCATCTATCGTGAAGGTTTATACCGTTTAAAAGAAATGGGTCAATATCAAGTAGATGTTATTGCTGAAGGTAGAACCTTTCAGCGTAAGCGCAGCTTTTCAATGACCATGATTCAGCCTGTTGAGATTACCCATCGCCCCGATCAAAATAAAGGCGTCTATCGCATTGAAGTGCGAGGGCTCTCAGATAATTTGGATATAGAGCGTTCGAGGGTTATCGCGAAACTTAAAAGCCCTGATGATAATACGATTATTCAATCTGTTATCTTTGATAAACAAGCACAGGCGTGGGTCAGTGAGGTCGAAGCTTTAAAAGGCCCAGGTCAATATCGTGTTGATTTGAATGTTCGAGGTGTAACGAAAAGTGGGAAAAACTTTAAAGTTAAGCCAGAGGGAATTATCTTCGATTTACCGATTCAATCTTCAGTTACGGCACCTGACGTGGATAATCAAACAGAATCAAACAGTGACTTGGCCAATAATGCTGCAGCGCCTGTAACCGGGGATATCGAAGCCGTTGTAGAAAATGATGATACAAAGCCTCAAGAGCAGAAAGAAGAGAAAGGTGAAGATGTAGCTAATAGCACTGTTCCTGAAATTGAAATAGATGATGTCACGGAAGTGCTTCCTATTGAGAGCGCGACTGATAATGAGCTCAACGCTGTTGCTGAAGAAGGCCTCGCGTGGTGGATTTACCTGCTGATTGGTTTGTTGAATATTGCAGTAATCGGGGTAGGCGTCTGGTGGTTTATGTTCCGTAAATCAAAGTCCGGCGTGGATGCGCAAACGAGTGTTGAAACTGAAGGTGCAATGGCTGATCTTGAAGCCCTTGAGGAGGATCTTGCGGGTGATTTTGATTCTCTAGATGAGGATGGAGAAGAAGAAATTTCATTTTCAGCAGAGCCTTCTTCCACCGACGCGGGTGATGGGCGCAGAAGTGACGCCGGTGATGGTTTCGATGTAGATTTCTCTATCGACCCAGATGATAACGTAGATACTGACGAAAACTCATGGGGGGAGTTTGATAACGATAAAAATACAGATAAAGATAAGTAGGGTGGAGTAAGGTAAAAAGCAGAGTAGTAATTGCGTTTGGTGACTTTAATGACATAGAATTACACAATTTCGTTTTGGTCTATTTTTCGATGTTGCCAGTATTGCCCCTTGTACAAAAATTGTCGACAAAAGTGCTTGTTGTCGACAATCAGAATTCTAATAGTGACGTACTCATTAGAATATTTAATTCACTCGGTATCAAAGAGGTTTTAAACTTATCAGATTATCAAGATTTTAAAACTTGTTACCGTTCTTTTCTTCCTGATTTACTTGTTTTAGATATTGATGTTTCCTGTGGTTCGGTAGAATCAATCATAGAATGGTTACGTTCTGATCCGCAGGGTTGTTTAGTGCCCATTATTGTCAGTACTTCTGAGCAGAATGAAGGCATTAATCGAGCGTTGGAGAAAGGTGCGAATGATTATATTCAATCTCCCTTTATAGCCGCTCAAGTATCGGTGCGCATTACTAATTTAATGCAATTATCGAATTATGATTCCAATCTTAAAGGGCAATTATTTGATCAGCGTTTGCAAATGGGTATTAAAGCGCTTCAATCTGAAACTCTTCAGCGTAATCAGGCTGAGCAAGCACTGCATTTTCAAGCGAATCATGAATTCCATTCAGGCTTACCTAATCGCATTTTTTTGCAAAAAGTTCTAGAGCGATATTTAAAGGATGAATCAAGTGGGTCCAGTAAAACCAAAACGTTAGTTATTTTTCATCTTCATCATTTTACTGAAATTAATAA
>JBNMPQ010000108.1:0-8565 GCA_051276935.1 Oleispira sp.
CAAATACCCTCGCTGCCAAGGTTTAACCGTGGTACAGCTAGTCGTAAATAATACTGAGAGAAGAATAATGAAACTTACTTTATACATGTGATAGCTCTTATCATGTGCAATGATGCCGTGCGCTTTTAATTTTATTAATCAAAAATATTATTTCTGACTGAGTAGTGTTTGTATTGTTTTTCTTAATGGCTCAATGTCAGATTTCTTGAATCCTTCATGAACCCATTGCACGATGCCTTTTCTATCAACTAAATATGCGGTTGGCATTCCGACCAGACCATAGGCTTCTGGCACTTTGCCGCTGGTATCAATTGCGGTAGGGTAAGCGACGGGAAATTCTTTTAAAAACGCCATCGCATCATCGCGTTCTTCATCAAGATTAATTGCAATGACTTCAAAGCCTTTTTTGCGAAACTCTGTGCGAACACTGTTTAAAGCAGGTAGGGACTTGCGGCAAGGGCCGCACCAAGAGGCCCAAAAATCAACGTAAACTACTTTGCCACGATAGTGTTTTAAGCTAATCATGCCTTTTGCTTCTAAACGTGGAATATTAAAATCAGGTGCTTTATCCCCAGCACTCACCGCAAAAGCGTTACTAGCACTGAGAGCAAGTATTAAACTACTGGCGATTACGAAAGGTGTAAATCGTTTGCTAATCATTCTAACGTTATCCTTACGAGAAAATTTCAAAATCGTTTACATTTAATGGGAACCTGGTTGCTAAGGTATTACTATGAATCCCAAGTTCTTTACGCAGCGCGAGATTTATATGCGCAGGTGTCAATAGTTCCCCGTTTGCACTTGCTGCACCGGACCTCAGATCTAGGGCTTGAGCTCGATATTTATAGGTTGATTTACCAAAGACTTTTCCCCCTTTACCACTACCGGCAGGATGCATAACCATCATGCTTGTAACGGGCCAATGGTCTTTGCCGTTACCTGTATTGTAGTAAGGGGTACGGCCAAAATCTGATCCAATGACGACCGTTGTTCGATCGGCAATGCCTGCTTGAGCTAATGCTTCTTGCAGATAGATAACCCCTTCTAGCAGATCCCCTAATGATTGGTATTGAGCGCTATCATGGTTGCCATGTGTATCAAAACCCCCGGTACTGATATTAGCACTGGCAGCTACGCCTGCTTTAAAAGCGGCGGCTACAAGAGAGGCTTGTCGCTTAAAGCCTTGATCACGATTGTTCATGTGGCTATTGGTCGGTAATACGGCTTCTATTAAATCTTTTTCTTCACTCAGTTTCGCTAGGTCATTATCTTCTTGGCGAACAGTAAATAGTTGGTTGAGCTGCTGGCGACGAAGAGGCAGTTCTGCTTGTGCTTGCTGGCGTTCTAATCGTTGCTTCTGGGCTAACTTAATCTGTTTAAATACGTTGATGTCCTGCCCGCTATTATTGGCGCTACGGTACAGGTATTCCTCACTATTAGGATCGGCGAGTTCGTCGATAAAATCTGCACTGCTAGCACGTGCACGAGAGACTAATGAGGCCGTAAAATCGTAACCACCGTTGCTGATATAAGCCATCGGCAGAGTCGGGTTTGTACTTGCGGCAAACAATGCTGCAAGGCTAGGATAGCCCATTTCTAAATGACCACTCCAGGTTGCTCGGTTACCGCTACTGTGGTTGTTAGTACCGTTATCAATACCATTAATGACGGTTATCCGGTCGGCGTAAACAGGAAAGTACTTAGAAAACTGATCTCTAACTCTTACAGTTGCGCCACCTGGGTTAGCTTCATTTCCATCAATGATAGGAATGTCACTCCACTGAATACCTGAGGCGGTATTCGCAGAATTAAGATCGACGGAATTAATGGAACCGCCATTATTAGCACCAGGGCGTTCTTGCGCATACTGCTGCAAATTACCTTTAGGATCACACAGTGACGTTGGATCCCAACCTCCGCCTGCGTTAACAATCACTAAAAATTGATCAGGAGCTGCACCAAAAGCTTTATTAGCCGTTAATGGTAAGCTTGCAGTCATGCCGGTTGCTGCCAGCATTTGTATAAAGTCACGACGTTTCATGGCAGTTTCCTATTCGAATATGTAACGATAATCAGATAAAAGATAAGTAATGACGGACATCCAAGAACGAATTACATAATTCTCGTCATAGCGTATGTGCTGCTCTGAATCTAAAATATTGGGATTATAATTATTATCATTGTTTTCACGATCTCGATAAGCTTGGCAATTGCCTGGTAGGCTAGTGGACGGTGTGGGATCATAATCATCAGGGTTTGCCAACATTTCTTGGCCTAATCTCCAAGTAGATATGAAGAGCTGATAGGTCGCTTCAATTTCTGGGCTACTAAGAGCCAGTTCTTCTGAAAGCAGTACGGAATGCAAATACTGGATATTGGTTTTAATCGCTTCAATATTTGAAGTCAGTTCGAAGCCATCTTTATCAAAAGGTTGAATGTCTGGGCTAACAAATCTAAATAGACGACGTTCATTCTTTGTCGGGCTGCGCTCCTTACTAAAATCAAACGCCGTTGCTCGACAAGCCATTTCAACGGCCATACGTTCTTGCATCGCTATCATTAGGCCACTGGGTTCAGTAATACGAGTCGTCACCGAGTCTGAATCGATACCTCCAAACATAATGCGATTTTTATTTTCATTCTCATGCAATTCATACCAGTCAAATCCTAGTGTTGCTTTTAATTTTCGTTGAAGCATTTCGGGTGTCAGAAGCCGTACCGAACCAATGTGGCCAGCGGCAACAACTTGAGTTTCATCAACTCGAATCGCGCGATAATATGGGCTTAATAAAATACCGTTAATAGCAGTCTTGATATTCCAGTTATTAGCAGCCATGGCTTGGCCAATACTGGTTAAAATACTGCGCTGGGCATTAAAAGCAATAATGTCCGCTTCATTTGCAACATCTCCAGGGGTTGGTAGCAAGTCTTGGCCAATAATTCCCTTGTATAGATGACGAGTAATTGCCCGCATATAGCGTGGATCTTGAGCAATTTCATTTCCTAACCACTGCAGCATATTGGAATACACGTCACTGCCAGAGATATCAATTTTTTTACCGGCGATGCCTGGGCTTTCTATATCGTTTGAGCTCCAAGAATTCGCGGGGGTATAGCTAGGAATACGACGACCACGCTCATCCCAATGCTGGAATGTAGAAGCAATGGGGTCCATTACTGTATGGCAGGTATAACAGGCAGGATTTTGCAAGGTTGGTACGGCACTCGTGGTATCAATGGAATCTTCAGGGCGGGAGCCTTCAATTTCTAAAATATCCGTATCGAGAAACATATCATAAACCATGTAAGAGCGATGACGGTTGCGGTTGGTGTCTGTCGTAGGGAATCGGTTAAGGAACATCGCAGACGTTAGGATACCGGCGTGAGGTATACCATTGGCATCATGTTCTAGTGCTTGATAAATGCGAGCAGGTTTAAAATCATCTGGATCAAAACGTAAGGTTGAATCTGAGTAGCCATTGTATTTTTCCATACAAGGATTTTCTTCTGCGGGTAAAACAGCAAAAGTATCATTAGGATTTACTAATACAGCATCATAAACTTTTTGACTGTACCAATTGACCATCATGTAATCTGCGGTAACAAGCTCGGTAATGGGACGATTATTACGGGTAATGTGATTTATCAGTTCTAAGCCTTCACGGGCGACTGCGTCGTTGCTTAATCGGTTGGCACAGCCACGATTAGCATTCGTTGCATCATTGACATCAGAGGGGTAGTCAACTGAGTACCAAGCTTTATTCTCATAGTCATTACTATCTAATAAGTCTAAGGCCTCATCATCGTTGTTTGTTATCCATAAGTATTTATCGGTTAAGAAAACATCGTTGAAAATTTCATTTAAACGATCATGGAATTCTTCCTCGGCCATCACATCATTCATTACTGCGGTAAATCCTGATTCTCCTTCAGCGGTCACTTTGGCTGTTTCAGCATCAGTGGGCAGGCGGCCCGCAAGCTGAACAGTTGCATTACGCAATGTGTGCTCTAAGGGAATAACAGAAACGCCGTTTAAACTTCTAGTGGCTTCATAAAGAGACAAACCATTAAAGGCGTACATTATATATTCAGCAACATCACTGGCACATTGACCCTCGCAGTCGGTAACGCTTGTACCTTTACCGATGGGCATCGTGAGGGATATTTCATTGGCGAGGGTCGCGATTCCTGTACAGCTTGCACACGCAACTAAGGGTGTACCAATTTCTGTACCGTTGCCTTCAGCACCATGACAACCTGCGCACTGTTCACCGTAAAGGCGAGCGCCTTCTGCGTTGTATTTACCAAAATCCAGTGTGTTTCTAGCCGAGTCGCCACCCACATCGCCACTGTAATTTTGTTCGCAGCCAAGAAGGGCAAGTAGAAAAAATGAAATGGAGAAGAATCGAATAATATTCACTTAAACTCACCTGAATTAAATTTAGTCTTTTACGGTAGCGAATGGTACGTCTTGTGTCTGCTAATTACGTCACGTTAAGAGGCAATAATTGTTATGTTTGCGTAAAGGGGACTTATTTTAAGCTGAAAATCTAGTATTAAAGCAGTATGTGATTGGGGATGTAAAAGAATGGGGATTTATTTAGAATTAATAAACCTGACTATACTGAATATTACGACTAACGCAAAAGGCAGTGAATTTTGCAGTATTTAATCTCTTTTATATTACTTATTTGGATTCCGTTGGCTGCTTCTATGCAGTCCATTGACGTTGGAGATTTAAATAAAGACTATTCACTGAATGACCATGTCGAATATGTTGTTGATGTTCTTGGTGAGCAGCAAGCTGAGCAATTGATGTCGCCAGATCAGCAGTGGCTTAAACATGATAAAGAAACATTATCGTTCGGATACACTCGCTCGACGTATTGATTTCGTTTTAAAGTACAAAATGGTACCGATAATGCGATTACTCATTTATTAGAAATTGCTTATCCCGTTTTAGATGAGATTAGCATGTATGTCTACGATGCAAAAAATGGACTGCAAGTCGCTCAGCATAGGTTAGGGGATAAAATCCCTTTTAATTCAAGGCAAATTCAACATCGGAACTTTGTGGTTCCTCTCGATTTAAAGCCTGCCCAGCAACAAATATGGTTGTTGCGTATAAAAATTTCTAGTGCGATGCAGGTTCCAATGACGATTTGGCCAGATCGTCATTTTTTTTAAGTGATCAGGCGCGTCTAATGGGACTAGGCCTGTATTACGGCATTATGTTTTATATGTCGCCTCAATGGCTGTTTTTTTAGCGAGTTTGCAAGGGCTAAGTTTTCAGTATATTTGGCCCAATGCCACAAGTTGGAATGATCGTGTGATTATTGTCATGTTGGCAGGTGTTGTGGTGTTTGCTTGCTTGTTTACGCGTAATTTCTTATTTTTATCTGATGGGGAAGAAAACTTCAATATTGCTTTTTGGATCGTTATCATCACCTCGGCTTTGAATAATGAGCGTTTTGCGCGCGCCGCGCAGGAAAAAGCATTAGTGTATGAGCGAGAAGCGAGAGAAGCACAGGCAAGAGCGTCAGTCATCCAGAGTGATGCGAATGAGAACTTAGAGCACAAAGTAAGAGAGCGCACGAATGAACTGGAGAGTGTTAATGAAAAACTCGCTGAGTTAAGTACGACCGATGCTTTGACAGGGGTTCGTAATCGTCGATATTTTGATCAGATGTTGGCGCGTGAGTTTAACCGAGCCCGCCGAGTTGCTAATATTTTACGGGAAGGTGTTCATCGTACCACTGATTTTGTTGCTCGCTATGGTGACGAAGAATTTGCCATCATATTACACAATACGGAGGTAGCAGGTGCTTACCTTGTGGCAGACAAAATTCGTAAAAAAATTGCCCAGCAGCAATTCGATGCCTCAGGTATTACCTTCTCAATTACAGTATCCATTGGTCTGATGGGGGATGAACCCAGTTTTGGGTGCAGTGCTGATTTTTGGTTAAAAGAAGCGGACGATGCATTATATAAAGCCAAAGAAGGGGGGCGTAATAAAGTTGTATTATCTCCTTCTTGCCCTAACAAATAGTCATCTAAAAAATTAGATTTAATATTCTACCTATTTTAGTGATGATGCCGTGTCTATTATTTAGAAATTATAAAAAAATCGGTGTTAGTAAAAATGAACATAGATATCCAACAGCCCATAATAAAACGAGTAAAGAGGTTTGGCCCAATTGCTGGTTTAGTTGTTTGCCCGTGCGTTTTTTATTAAGCCAACACAAATAAAGGTGCAGTGGCAATAATGCTGTATTAAGCCACGGAAAATAGGGGTTAAAAGGAATAATCATAAAGGGCGATAGTAATAATATATTGTAAAGCATTTGACTTTTTAACGGTCCAAGAAAGACCGCAAGTGTCTTTTTGCCTGCGATGCTATCGGTAGGAATATCCCGGGTATTATTCACTAGCATGATCGCGGCAACTAATAGCCCAATTTCTGTAGCAGGAAAGAATAATGCCCAGCGGAAGTGATTCGTTTGTAAATAATAACTTGCGATAACCGCAAGCCAGCCAAAAAAGATAAACACAGAAATTTCTCCCAAGGCATTTGAGGCTAAAGGCCTTTTACCACCGCTATAGCTGTAAACTCCTGCAAGCGATAAAAGACCTAGAAAAAAGAATAACCAACCCCCTTGAGTGACGAGATACAGGCCTGTGGCGACAGCCATAAGGCTTGTGCCAAAAATAGCAGTGAGTAGTTGTTTACTGCTTAATAAGCCTGCTTGGCTCGCACGAACAGGCCCCAGTCGTGCAGGACCATCGATACCTGCTTTCTTATCAAAGTAGTCATTGGCGAGATTGACTGATATTTGTAAAAAACAGCAGCAAAGTAAGCAATAAAATGCGATGTTTGTGTTTAAACCTGTCGCGTATTGACTGAGTTCTAAATCACGCCACGCCAAGACTTGTCCTAATAAAATAACGGCTATTGAAACCACTAAGGTCTTAGGGCGGGCGCTGCTGAAGAGGGCATTTTTTAAGGTCATGAACTATTAATCAATATTAAGGTACAATGATTTATTTATATCACTTTTCGATTGCAGGGGTTAAGTATGAGGGCGTTTTTTTATCATTTAGTTCGCTCTCCGCTCAAATTAGCACGTGTGGGTCATAAGCGAAGCAAGCGACGTATCCGGCGTGATCTTTTGGTTATCAAGTTAGCATTAGCTCAAGAAAAACAAGAAACCCGAGACATGCTACTTGTCTATCGAAAATTCACTCAAGGCGATGCGACAGCAGCCGAGATGAAAGCGGCGAATGAGCAGTTAGTCGATGTTATGAAAGGGCTAGGGATTGGTATATTTGCCACGTTACCGTTCGCGCCGATTACGATTCCTTTTATCATAAAATTGGGCAGGCGATTTGGCATCGATGTATTACCCAGTGCTTTTTATGAAAAGGACAGAAAGGTTAAATAGACACGATTTAACGTTCTGTTAAATGTAAAACGCTGATAATAGTTCTATTTGGTTAAGGTTAGGCCACTCACCCTGCAGGGGCTCGCACTGAAAACTTTTAACAGTACCTTGCCAATGAAACGACAGAGCGAATGCGTGTAAATAGCAGCGATCGGCTTCAGTCCCTTTATAACGTTCGTCACCTAAAATGGCACAACCTAAGCTTTTTAAGGCAACGCGTATTTGATGTGTTTTACCGGTTTTGGGCTGAATTAGATATAAACGACTGGCTGTTTTTTGATCAATTTTTAAGGCGATTGATTCGAAGTATGTCGACGCAGGGTTTAACTGAGTGCGGGTTAACAACCAACTTCCATTTCGACCTTTCTCCATGTCACCTTTTACCCAACCTTGTTTCTTTTTTGGCTTGCCAAGTGCAATGGCTAAATAATGTTTTTGCACCTTATGTTGGCTAAATAATTGACCAAATATGGCTGCTGCTGCAGCAGACTTAGCAAAAATAACGAGCCCTGAGGTGGCTTTGTCTAAGCGATGAACGGGCCAGAGGCGCACGATACTCGCGTCTACTTTTTTAATTTCAGCCAAGGCCAGTTGCTGCAAGCTGAGCGTACTGATATCGCCTTGTTCATGTTGCATACTCACGCCGGTGGGCTTATTTATTATGATCCAGTCAGTATGGTTATGAACTATCGTGATTGGCTGTGTATTGCTCGGTGTATTCGTTAGAGGGGTGTCAGCTTGAGGTGAATGAACCATTAACGGTTTTGCTCTTCAAGGATTGTTAATAAACGGCGAACCAAGGCTTCAAACGTTTGAGCTTCTTCATTGTCTTTACTGGCATTAAAACTGTACATCAAGCGTTCAATTTCTTCTTTTGACATATATTGAACGGCAACGGAATTGATCATGATTTGTATTCTCTTCTAAAAACGCGTTAGGCACTCATGGACTGGCCTAGTGGCAGCGCATTGTATCTTAAAGCTTCAATAAAGAAAGCAGGATAATGCAAGTTAGGCCGTGAAGTCAGGTAACAAATAACAACAGTAAGTTTTTAATCATAAGCGATACTTACGGTGAGTGTTTATAAAACAGGAGGCATTCAGTGACAAAATCAATTCCCATG
>JBNMPQ010000109.1:0-8532 GCA_051276935.1 Oleispira sp.
AGTATGGGCACTAAAGGGATATTGTGCTCTTGACCGTAATAATAGTAATCAGATAAAAAATTCTTTGATGCATTAACGTCGTAAACGCCCTGAGAGACAAAAAAGCTACAACCTTGCGCAATCTTCTGGAATACTCGTATATGTTCGTTACCCTTTGATTGGTGGCGCTCTGGGATCACTACGCCGCCTAATAATACATCGCTCTGGGTCTGCGCTTTAATTTTGTACGCATCGCTCATGGATAGCGTGACTTTCTGCGACTTTGAAGCCGCGCCTACAAAAATAGATAAGTTTTCTTGTGGGTTCGTGTCGGTTAAAAAGTCAGACAGTTCTGATTCAGAGTATTTTCCGACCGCGCGGTAAATGATCTTGGGAATCTTTAAATGTGTTAAATGCTGTTGGCTGTAATCATAGCAATCTAACGTTTCCATGAAGGGAAAAGGACGCTCTTCATCAGTACGAGACTTTTCGTCTTGAATGTCATAGAGCACCAATCCATCGATGCTAAGGTCTTGTAGGCGTGCTACCTGTCGAGCAGATATTTCAGCCACCTTCTCTTCGCTGGTACCTTTCTTTGGTGGCGTGATGCCATAAAGTACGATTCCGCTTTCACGATTTTTTATTTTGTTTATTAGAGTATTAGTTGCCATGGTTGCAATTCGCTTGTCTATTTTGCGCTCAATATACCATTGCTATTGGATTAAATCAGCGATGAGTTGAAACGATAAGAATTAAAACAGTTGGCTAAAGGTGATGCCCCAAGCGCTGCCATCTGTAATATTACCGTTTTCTTTGTTTTTATAATCGATGCTGAGATATTTGACCCCCAGAGCGCTGCCGGTACCCGTGAAGTGGAATAGGTATTCTGCATAGGCACCGTAAGCGGTGTTGTATTTTGCGTCATCAGACGTATCTCGACTTGTAAACGTGGGATCTAAGTGAGCCGTTAAACCGCCACCAAAGCAGTGTCGTCCCGCCCAGTAATGGCTAAAAATGTCGATGGGTTTCCGGGTGAACGACAGGACGCTTTCACTGCCGTCATCAGATTTTGCCGTAATTAGATCAAACAAATAGCCTGCTCTAATGCCAATATCCATTCTTTTTTCAAACATAAGGTGGGCTATCCCCAACGCTATGTAGACACCTGACCCTGCACGAATACTATCGGTATCACCATTTTCAAATTCAATTTCTTTTAAGGTATCGCCACCTAATAGTGCTTCTAGGCTAAAGAATGGACGAGTATCGGTATATTTGCGATTAGAGAAAGCATCTTCATAATAGACGTCCTCATCCGTTTCTAATTCACGTTCATCATCGTCGAGTGAGGCCGTTGCCGCGTGACAATAAGTTGTGGGTACTAGGGCGAATATGAGCAATAAGACTCTAAGCACAGGCTTAGCCAATGCTATTTTCATTTTTCTCATCTTCTTGCTCGATGGGGTTTTTAATTAAGCGAGCGAATAGTATGCCCACTTCAAATAACATCCACATAGGGACGGCTAAAATAGTCTGCGATATCACATCAGGCGGGGTAACAAACATGCCGACAACGAAGCAGCCTAAGAACACATAAGGTCGCTTAGCACTCAGGCTCTTCACGGTGGTAAACCCCATGAGTACCATCAAAAAAGTGGCGATGGGTATTTCAAAGGCAATTCCGAAAGCGAAAAACATTTTCAAAATGAAGTTAAGGATATTGTCGATGTCTGGCATCAAGGTGACACCTTCTGGCCCTACCGACGTAAAGAAAGAGAAGGCGAGCGGTAAAACAACATAATAAGCAAAAGTAATGCCCGCATAAAATAAGATGATGCTTGAGAGCAATAGCGGAATGGCAAATTTCTTTTCGTGCTGATACAAACCAGGCGCAATAAATGACCATATCTGATGCAAAATAAAAGGCACTGATAAAAAGATGGCAAGCACGATGGTCAGTTTAAAAGGCACTAAAAAAGGTGAGGCGATGCCGGTTGCGACCATGCTGCCATCGGCGGGTAATATCGACGACAGTGGTTCTACTAATATTAAATAAAGATCGTTAGCAAAATAAAATAAGCCTAAGAAAATGAGCAAAACAGAGAGCACTATTTTTAGCAGGCGGTTACGCAATTCAATGAGATGCGTCATAAGGGGTTGTTCTGCTGCTGCCGCGGGTTCACTTGGTTTGGTCATTTTGCTCGTGTCTTATTTTTTGTCTGTTGAATGTGTGTCTTCAACAACGTCTTTTGGTGCAAGATCTGTGTGAGCAGTTTCTTTGCTGACAGTATCTTCCACTAAGGCATTTTGTAATAGGTTATCTTTTGCCGCGCTTTCTTCTTCCATAAAAGTCGCATAGGGGTCTCTGAGCTTTTCTTTTAACTCATCAGTACGCACTTTGCGTTCTAAATCATCTTGAAAATTACTCATAGTACGGCGAATTTTACCGATAAATAATCCAACGGTTCGCGCAGCAACAGGCAATCGTTCAGGACCTAAGACTAATAGACCCAGTATGCCGACCACCATTAACTCTAAAAAACCAATATCAAACACGTAATGTGCTCCGGATTATGTATCTTATTGGTCTTTTTTCTTGTCAGTACTTTGCTTTTCAGCCGTACTGTCAAAAGTCGCATCTTTTTCATCGAGAGCAATAGAGGGCTGCTGAGTTTCCTCTTTTTCATCCTCTGCCTTTTTATTAGGGTCTTCGCTAATCGCATTTTTAAAGCCTTTAACGGCGCCGCCTAAATCACCACCTAGGTTGCGTAGCTTTTTAGTACCAAAGACTAAAATAACGATAACGAATACGATCAATAACTGCCAAATACTAATACCACCTAACATGATACTTACCTCTATATATGAATGATTTAAAAACCAGGTAGCTCAGAGCCACCCAGAATATGAAGATGCAGGTGAAAAACTTCTTGTCCGCCTTTTGCACCGGTATTGGTAATGGTGCGGTAGCCTTCAAGCTTTTCTTGTTTTGCCAGCTTGGGTACGGTGAGCATCATTTTGCCCATCAGTGCTTCATCTTCTGGCTGTAAATCGTCTAGATTCACAATATGCTTTTTTGGAATCAGGAGAAGATGGGTATCGGCCTTAGGATTAATATCACGAAAGGCATAAAAATCGTCATCTTCAAACACTTCCTCCGAAGGAATCTCTTTTGCGACTATCTTACAAAATAAACAATCAGTCATATTTCAATTCCTACGTTTATATCGAAAGTTTATTTAGGCTGGCGAGAGGCTTTTTCTTCTAAGCCGGATAAGCCAAAGCGGCGCTTCAGTTCTTCGACAACCGCTTCAGGGCGTTCGCCTAGCTGAGCTAAAGCGACTAAACTATGAAACCACAAATCGGCAGTTTCGTAGATAACGTCTGAGTTATCTCCACTGCGTTCTGCATCTTTCGCAGCAATAATAGTTTCAGTGGCTTCTTCACCGACTTTTTCTAAAATTTTATTCAAGCCTTTATTATAAAGACTCGCAACGTAAGAGCTGTCTGCGGCAGCCCCTTTACGCTCTTCTAGGATATTCCCTAGAGTTTCAAAAACCGATGTATTGTCCACTGAATCGCTCATAATAAGCTCTTAATAAAGGAAATTAATAAATATCTTTAGGATCTTTCAATACGGGGTCGACAGATTGCCACTCCCCTTGATCTACTTCTCCATTATGCACCCGATAGAAGCAGCTTTCACGCCCTGTATGGCATGCAATTCCGCCAATCTGCTCGACTTGCAACACAATCACATCGGCATCACAGTCTAAGCGCGTTTCATGCAGCTTTTGTACATGCCCCGAGGATTCCCCTTTACGCCATAGTTGCTGACGTGAACGGGAATAATAGATCGCTCGGTTTTCTTTGATCGTGAGGTTTAACGCTTCACGGTTCATCCAGGCCATCATTAAAATGCGACCTGTTTGGTAGTCTTGGGCGATCGCGGGGACTAAGCCATCGCTGTCCCATTTAATTTCATCCAGCCAGTTGCTCATGGAATGTATCTTATCCTGGTAAAAATATATTTCGAAGCTTACCTTAATCTCACTCTTGAGGGTACTATTGAACGCAGCTAATACTCTTGTGATATTGGGTGGTGTGTCTATGAGTATGATTTATGGCCACGATATTTTATAACGGTAGATTTTAGTAAGGAGAACGATATGAGCAGCGAGCAGTCATTATCATGCCAATGTGTGTGTGGGCAAACACAAGTGAAAGTGGCGAAACCGCCTATGTTACGTTTTCATTGTCATTGCACGATTTGCCAAACACTGTATCAGAAGCCTTTCTCAGATGTGACGGTGATGTGGGCTAAGGATGCTACGCTGATTAAAGGTGAGCATATTGAATACAAGCGACCTGGTTTATTGCTAAAACGTGGGATCTGTAACCAATGCAATGAGCCAATCTTGGCTTATATGACGTTATTCCCTGGGGTGAAGCTGGCCTTTGTTCCTGGCAATCGCTATCAAGATCAAGCCGTTTTACCCAAAGCATCTGCGCATATTTTTTTCCATCGAAGTAAAGCCCCTATCGACGATGGCATTGCAAAATTTAAAGGGTTTATTAAAAGTGAATGGGCGATTACGTGGCTGATTTTGAAATCAGCCGCATTGCAACTTAGAGGGAAGTAGCGGAGGCTGTGAATGCTAGCCTCTAATTAATAGCCACACAGCACCAAACGCGGCAAGTGATATGCCCAAAGTATCGGGGACTGCTAGCGCCACGGCTTGCCACCAAAGGACGCCACCTGATGCCATTGTAGTAAGGGCTAACTTCTGTTGTCGGTTTTGTTGGCGTTGCTTAATTATTTCTAGATTCAGTTGTGATATCTGATCTGAGATTTGAGCTTGACTGCTATCGATCTGGCTTAGCTTAGTCAGGCTGGTGTGAATTAACCCTGGAAGCTGTGGGCCTTTTTCGATCCAGTTAGGCAGTTGGCGTTTGAGCTCTCGCAATGCACCTTTAGGGCCGAAGCGTTCTTTAATCCAACGCTCCATATAAGGTTTGGCGGTATTCCATAAATCTAATTCTGGATAGAGCTGACGGCCTAGGCCTTCGATATTCAATAATGTTTTTTGCAGTAATACTAATTGCGGTTGAACTTCCATATCAAAACGACGTGCGACACTGAATAACTGAAGCAGTACTTGGCCAAAAGAAATTTCTGCAATGGGTTTTTCAAAGATAGGTTCACAGACACTGCGAATGGCTGATTCTAATTCATGCACTTTGGTATTTGAAGGAACCCAGCCACTGTCGATGTGCAGTTGTGCGACTTGGTAATAGTCTTGGTTAAAAAAGGCTAACAAATTACGCGCTAAATATTGCTGATCCAGTTCACTCAATGTACCTACAATTGCGCAATCGATGGCAATGTATTTGGGTTTTTCTGGGCTACCATGAGCAACAAAAATATTGCCAGGGTGCATGTCTGCATGGAAAAAACTATCGCGGAATACTTGGGTAAAGAATAATTCTACACCGCGCTCAGCCAAGGCTTTCATGTCCGTATTTTGAGCTTTTAGTGCGGCGATGTTGGAGACTGGGATGCCATAGATGCGCTCGCTGACCATAACACTGGTGCGGGTGAAATCCCAATACACTTCAGGGATATAAAGAAGGTCAGTTCCTTCAAAGTTGCGTTTTAATTGGGTCGCGTTAGAGGCCTCAATCGCTAAATTCAGTTCTGCGTGTATGGTATTGCTATAATCCTCTACAATTTCAACTGGCTTTAAACGGCGACCTTCGGAAGAGTATTTTTCAACCAAGTGAGCCATTTGATCAAGCAATATCATGTCACGATCGATGGTTTTATCAATGCCGGGGCGAACGACTTTAACCACAACCTCTGTGCCATCGTGCAACGTTGCGGGGTGTACTTGGGCGATTGAAGCCGATGCCATTGGTTTGGTGTCGAACTTAGCAAATAACGTATCAACACTTTCGCCCAGTTGGGATTCAATTAGCTGTATGGCTTCTTTGCTTGAAAAAGGGGGAACGTTATCTTGTAATTTTACCAGCTCATTAACGATATCAGTGGGAACAAGATCGGGACGAGTTGATAGGATTTGGCCAAATTTTACAAAAATTGGGCCAAGCGCTTCTAATGCTAATCTTAAACGATCGCCACGGGATAGGTTTTTAGGTATCGGTGCTAAGCGCCAAGGTGCCAACCGAAGCACGATGCGTAACGACAGTGGAAATTGCTCAGTGGGTAGTAGGTCGTCTAAGCGGTAGCGGGTAAATACGTAGAGAATTTTACATAGACGCCAAAAATTAGCCACAGCTTAAGATCCTTGTTCTTTAGGTTGATTACGTTTAATAATGAGCTGCTTGATTGCTGCCAAGCGAGCTTCTGCTCGGTCGGTTGCTAGGCGAAGATCACTGACCTGTTGGCCAAAATCTTCTGCCATCGGTTTTGGAACCAGCAGCTGCACTTCGTCTTCTAAGTATTCTTTGCTGTTGGTTGCGAGGATTTGACTGCTGTCTTTGCCCCACTGGATAAAGTTGCGAAAGCCTTTGCCTATTTGATGAGCCACTACACCACCTGTCATCGGGCTAATAAGCGCTTCCCAATCGATATCCAATTGCTGAACAATTTTAGCCAGATCTAATACCAATGCGCTGCTGCCGCTGATATCCACATCACCATTCATTAATGCGTCGGCTTTATCACTGGCAAGCGCAACGGCCATTAACTCACTGATGCTGCCAAAGATTGTGGCATTACATTCGTCATCATCACACAGGCTTAGGTGAAAACCGTGTGAATGGATAGTGACGACTAAAATAAGCCAGTCATCGCTTTGAATACGAATGCGCTTACCTTCAAACTTAACCAGTGCTTGCAGAAGTGCTGGGTCGTGTTTAAGCAAAGCATTAATGCTGGATTCTATACTAGCGCACAGTGCGCTATCGATGCTTGGGCTGATCATAGTACGTCTAACCTAAACTTTTATTCCACGATGTAAGGCAACCATTCCACCGGTCATATTATGATAGCTAACGCGGTTAAAGCCCGCTTTTTCCATCATGTCTTTTAAAGTTTCTTGATCTGGGTGCATGCGGATTGATTCAGCTAAGTACTTATAAGACTCAGAATCATTGGTTACGAGTTTGCCCATTAGCGGTAGAGCCGTGAAAGAATACAAGTCGTAGGCTTTTTTCAATAATGGGTTATTTGTCTGAGAAAACTCTAATACTAATAGGCGGCCACCGGGTTTCAATACACGAAACATGGAACGTAATGCTTCATCTTTATCGGTGACGTTACGCAAGCCAAAAGCGATTGTGATGACATCAAAAGTATTGTCTTCAAACGGCAAGTATTGTGCATTCGCTTGAACGTATTCAATGTTGCCCACGTAGCCTTGGTTGGTGAGGCGTTCACGGCCAACGTCCAACATAGAAGAGTTAATGTCCGCTAATACGACGGTGCCTGATGGGCCGACAATTTTGCTGAATTTTTTTGTAAGGTCGCCCGTGCCACCGGCTAAATCGAGTACTTTATTACCCAGACGCACACCTGACATATCGATGGTGAAGCGCTTCCATAAACGGTGTACACCGAATGACATTAGGTCATTCATCACGTCATATTTGGCTGCCACAGAGTGAAAAACATCGGCCACCATGGCTTGTTTTTCTCCTGCTGGGACATCCTTGTAACCAAAATGGGTGGTATTATCTGTGTTATTCGTCATGCTAAAACCTCAAGCCCAAACTTCAAGCAAATTGTTGCTTTATAATTGTCAGTATTCTACCTCTTAACCATCAAATTGGCTAATTTGCACCTATGCAATAAGTAGTAAGAGAGGAATAATGCGGAACGCTTGAATTTAATCAATAAAATAAGAGAATTTTACTATGTGGATAGCGATGAACAAGTCAGCAACCGTTGTTTTTTGGATGTTGGCGTTAGCGAGCTATATCATGCAATGGCCTGGCCTACTGTCGTATTTACCCCTCGCAGCGCTTATTGTTGCGGGTGCACATGTATTGGAAACAACGTTTTTTTGGTTTGCTTTAAAAGCTAAAAGTGAGCAGCCCGTAAAAGATGCGGTATTCATTATGATTTTTGGTATTTTTCACCTGCAACGCTTTATGCCAAAAGCGTCTAGCTAGAATGTTGAGGGCTTTAACAAGAGCCCTTATCAACAGCTCCTATTAATAATTAAGCAAGTTCGATAGTGAGCGTGCTAACAGATTCATCTTCTTCTTCGATAAGAACATTTAAAGAATCAATACGATAAAGCTGGCGCTCAAATGCGCCAATGCCAGATTCTCTTAATATGCCAGTAACCTCGACCCATTCCTGATACAGCGCTACTCCTCCAAAGCATTCAGTGAGTTCGTCGTATTGGCTTAAAGAATTAGCAATCGTTGCGTTCATTAACAGGACGGAAGGTTGCTTACCATTTCCCTGATCCCAAGATAAATCATCAATTAAGTAGCTGAATGATTCAGTGACGACAATAAAACCTTCGATGGTTGAGGGCAGTTCGTGATCACGGAGTTGTTTTTCACACGCCTCTTCCACGG
>JBNMPQ010000110.1:0-8495 GCA_051276935.1 Oleispira sp.
CTAAGCCTGACCTTAAATATGCACCTGATGCTGTGCTTAAATCTAGGACGAAATCTGAGTATACAAGTGTCAGCAAGGCAGCCCTTCATAATGATCAGCATCAGACGTTATCAATTGGCGTCATCGACACCGCGATTGATTTAACACATACGTCACTTGTTCATACAAACATCCAAATAAAAAGTTTTGTTGCGCCAGAAATGATTCAGCCCACGGCACATGCAACCGCCGTATTAGGGCGGTTAATGGGAAAAGGAGAATCCATAGCACCTCTATTACCAGAAGCAAAAGTCTATGCGGCTTCGGTTTTTTATAAAAAGAATGCTTACTCTCAATCGGCGACCACACTGGCTTTATTACAAGCATTAGAATGGATGCTAGCTAAGCGCATTACGGTTATTAATATGAGTTTGGCGGGCCCTCCGAACGCACTGCTTGAAAAAGCGTTGCAACGTGTAAGATCACAAGGCATTGCCGTTGTAGCTGCAGCAGGAAACGCGGGGCCCGCTTCACGCCCCCTTTTTCCGGCGGCCTATGATTCAGTCATCGCGGTGAGCGCGGTCGATAAAAACAAACACATTTACCGCTGGGCAAACCGAGGTAAGCATATTGATTTTGTTGCCCATGGGGTAAATGTTACGACGTTGCGTGCTGGCGGCGGTGAAGGGAATGAAAGTGGCACATCAATGGCAGCGCCCGTAATAAGCGCGAAGCTAGCGCTGCGAATGCAAACACAGAACTTAGAAGAAAGCCTCACTCATTTGCGTAAATTAAGTGAAGATCTCGGCGAAGTTGGCCGAGATGTTATTTATGGTGATGGTTTTATTGCACCTTAGCTCTAGATCTAGTCCTTAAATGAGTCGTTCCATTAAAAGCTCGCGCTTATACCGACACTCATCAAACGTTCGCTATAATCCACTGGCGCATAATTGGAGTCATTATTAATATAAGAAGCCTCGACCCTCAGTCCAAGCCAATCATTTAACTCGACGTCTAAACGGGTTGTGAATTGCGTACGCCCATCCACTCGCGCTTCATTGCTTTTCGATTCATTATCAGTCGTATCGTTGGGCTGCAAATCGATTGGAAATACTTCTTCCTTTTCTTCATCGGCAACAACCGTGCTAATAATAAACGAATCATAGCGTTTATAGCCATAACGAACGGTATTAGTCCATGTCGTTGGCAATAAGGCTTCCGTGAATTTATGCTGATAACCCATACTCACATTTCCGGTTTTATTATCAAATAATTTTTCTTGTGCTGTTTCGTTTTCCATACTGATATTAAAACTTAAATGGCTCTTACCCTGATTATAGAATACCAATGAATCTAAACCTACGATGGTTGCGGATGCATTTCGTTCCTCTAATTGCATAAAATCTTTTTTATTCTTTGATACGTACCCGCGTAGAAAACTAGAATCAAATAATTTATCCACTGCGATGGTCGACTGATTAAAATTTAAAAAATCCTCACCATCGACTTGCGCGGTTACCCCATCATAGCGATAACTGTAACCGATACCTGCATAAGTAAACTTCGAAGATAAGGCAAGCTGGTGCTGCTCAAGGTCATATTCTGAAAACTGATCGTAAATCCTCTGTCGACCTTTGTAGCTTGTCGAAAGCTGAACATTATCATTGACTTGCCACTTTCCTCCTAAAGCCCACTTCAACTTACTCGCATAATCACTCTCACGACTAATATCATCAACTTGATCCAGACTCACAGAAGAATCATATTCTCGCTCGGAGCTGATCGAGCCTGACGCAGTCAATGACTCTGAGGCGAAAGCCAATACTGGTAGCGTCAAAGCCGTTAGTCCTAAGAAAAAGGGAGTTGCAGATAATTTCATAATAACCTCGTGTATTACCTCGTATCATCAATGCGAGGTCACTTAAATTTACTTTTTAATTACAAAAAGGAGCTCCCTGCTCCTTTATAAAGAATGTCTGAATTAAAGATTAAGTGCTGAATCAAGGCTACTCGTCACAGAAGCGGCAACAGAAGACTCAACCGTACTTTCAATACTGCTATTCACCGACTCGGTTATTGCTGTATCCATGCTGCTAGAGAGTGTGCTTTGCCCAATCGCTTCTGCGGCTAAAGAGGTGTCACTCATCACCGAAGTATCTGACATTGCTTTAGTCTCACGCTTAGTTTTCGACCCCATACGTTCACTAGAGTTCGTGCCTTTGTTTAGTACTACCTTACCGCCTGAATCCGCAGAGCTTATGGTATCGGTGCTGCTTTCTGTCGCAGATTTCTGCTGTGTACGGGCATTATTACGCATTTGAGATTCACCAGAAGCGGCCTCATCGGACTTTGCGGAGGCTTGAACCTTAACACTGCTGTCGCTGTTAACACGGCTACTGCCTTGAGAGCGAGTCTCACTATGATTGTTAGGACGACTGTCAGTTTTAGTACTGCTCTCGTTATTAGAGTTCCCTTCTTGGCTGGTATTAATGACTAATGCGCTATCAATGTTAACGTCGACATTGGCTGCGTTTGAACCATTGAACGCAAACATAGAGGCAAGTGTAAGCGCGGCAGGAATGAGATAAGTGTTTTTCATAAGATGATCCGTTATTAAAGTTTTCATAGTGTTAACGGAGTAGCTGCAAGTTTATTCCACAATTTATTGAATCTTTTAATTTATCCCCCGCGACCAGACAAACTTATCCTCATCTAGGTAGCCGCCGCACTATTCATTTTATCTTTTATCAACTATATTTAATGACATTAACCCATTAGCATTGTTCATGAGATTCTTTGGCTACCCAATGATGACTCATTAAGGTACAAATTTTGTGCATTTACTTACATATAATAATCGCGCATTAATGATATCTAGCGTCTACAAAGCAATTTTCAATCGGCTCAGCACTAAAGTATTAACTTTTGTTATATCTCTAGTCGTTCTTATAGCCTCAATAAATAGCGTCCATGCCCAAAATTCATTAGTCTTGACGGATAACCAAGAAAGCTACCCTTTGGGGATGTTTTTAGAAATTCTAGAAGATAAAAACAAACAGTGGACAATTGATGACATAACCTCACCTCCATTGGCAGACAATTTTAAACCTAATCTGATAAAAATCCCCCACTTTGGTTTTACTGATTCTGCTTACTGGGTTCGAATCTCTCTCATAAACCAAAGTAAACGTATAAAAGATTGGCGCCTAATATTAGGGCTCACCAACTTTAGCTTGGTGGATTTTTACCTTTCGGAAGATGGAGGTTTTAAAAGCATTAAGACCGGTAACAGTAAAGTTTTTTCTACACGAGATGTAGAAGATCGCCAATTTGTATTTCGTGCATATATGCCTGACTTAGCAGAAGAAAAAACGATTTATCTACGCTTTGAAAATCAAGCACCTATGATCCTAAATCTAACGCTGCAGTCGATTGAGGCTTATTCAAAAAAAGGATTTGTAGAACAGTTAGCGTTAGGGATGACTTATGGCGGCGTACTTATTATGTTTGGCTATAGTTTTTTCCTTGGACTGGCATTAAGAGATAAAGGCTACTTTTATTACGCCTTGTTTTTATTAGGAGCAGGGATCGGCGGAACTTATTATGAAGGTTTGCTACTTCAATATTTTATGCCTGATTTAAACTGGCCAAAATTAATACCCATCGCTTTTTCAATCGCTTATGCCTCGGTGCTGCTTCTTACTAATTATTTATTAAAACTGCAACAAAAAGCCCCTCGATTATATTTAATCAACCAAATTGTTTTTTGGAGTTGGTGTGCTTTAATACTGGGATTCTTAATTTTTTCTTATCTAGAAGCCATCATATTTTTTCAATTCCTGTTATTGATCACTCTCGTTTATATGTTGCTTGCTGGCTGTTACAGCTGGTATCAGGGTTACCCAGCAGCACGAGCGTACACATTATCTTGGGTTTTTTATGTTATGGGCTTTGCAATGTTTCCGCTCTCGCGCTTAGACATTGGTATCATCGAAGAGCCAACAACCTGGATCCGATTGGGCTTTATTGCACAGATGATTCTGTTATCCCTTGCATTGGCCGAAAAAATAAACCTCATTCGCAAAGAAAAAGAAGCGGCTGAAAAAGAACTTGCTACTAGTTTACGTAATGCGAATCAAGAGTTGGAACAACGTGTTATTGATCGTACACAAGAACTTGAAAAAGCGAAAGAAATTGCAGAAATAGCGAACTCTGCCAAGAGTATCTTTTTAGCCAATATGTCCCACGAAATTCGCACACCTATGAATGCAATTCTAGGATTTTCAGAACTCATGCAGCAGAACACTCACCTTACGGGAGACGACAAAAAAACTCTCACGATAATCAACACGGCGGGCAATAATTTATTACTTCTAATTAATAACATACTGGATATATCAAAAATTGAAGCGGGTCATAATACCTTGATCAATAATAATTTCGATTTACGAGGATTATTGAGTGAAATCGAACAAACATTTCAAGGGCTAGCCGATAAAAAAAACCTAAGCCTTGATCTTAATATTGATAAAAATATTCCACAGTTCATTAGCAGTGATCAAGGTAAACTAAGACAAATTCTCACGAACTTACTGAGTAATGCCGTTAAATTTACCGAGCATGGAGGAATCACTTTAAGAGCACGAACTGAAGATTTAGCCACAAGTAAAATACACAATGCAATGTTACTCAGCATTGAAATAGAAGATACAGGGCTTGGTATTGCACCAGAAGAGCAATCGAAGGTGTTTGCCGTGTTCGGACAAACGACGTCAGGTTTGCAATCTTCGGGCGGCACAGGATTGGGAATGGTC
Organism: Oleispira sp.; assembly: GCA_051276935.1. Lineage (GTDB taxonomy): Bacteria > Pseudomonadota > Gammaproteobacteria > Pseudomonadales > Oceanobacteraceae > Oleispira. The sequence goes on from JBNMPQ010000110.1 coordinate 4,794, forward strand.
ATCGCCCGTGAATATGCACTGTTAATGGGAGGTGACATCAGCTTCACCAGTGCTATACATGCTGGTTCTATTTTTCGCTTAACAATACAAATACAAGCCGCTAAGAACAGTAAAGAATATGATTCAAATTATGAAATCACAGGATTCAAACCGGAGCAGAGCAACAAAAAAATATTAGTCGTCGATGATATTGAAGATAACCGTCGGTTGATTCATAAAACACTCGCACCTCTTGGATTTAACATTTTTGAAGCCAGTAACGGGCTGGAGGCCTGCATAGCAATAGAACAAGAGTCTCCAGATTTAGTCTTAATGGATATTCGTATGCCAGTGATGGGAGGCGAAGAAGCCATTAGCAGGATTAAGGCGACCGAACGGGGTATCAAGACGCCTATTATTGCGGTGAGTGCCAGCGTATTTAAGTCAGAACAACAAGACATTCTCAATCAAGGCGCTGATGATTTTTTGAGTAAACCCTTTAAGCGCAGTCAGCTATTGAAAATAATAGGACGGCATCTTAATTTAGAGTGCGAATATGACGAAGAATCGAACTCTCACACAAAAGAACACCCCAAAAAATTGTCACCAAAATCGATTAAATGTGATGCATCCAATACCCAAGAAACCGTGTTCTTGGGTAAGGTGTTAATCGTTGACGATGTTAAGGTCAACAACATGCTATTAAGAAAAATACTGACCAATGAAGGTTATCAGTGCCAAGAAGCAAGCAATGGTGCTGACGCGCTAGAGATCTATCAAGCGTGGCGGCCTGATATAGTTCTGTTAGATAACCAGATGCCTGAGATGGATGGAAAGGAAGTATTACAAAGAATTAGCGACATGAGGGGTATAACGCAGGTGCCTGTTATTGTTGTCACCGCCGACAACAACCCTGAAGAAATCGCATTATTGATGACGCTTGGGGCTGTCGCTGTTATGAGCAAACCTTTTAAACCCAATAAGATAAAAGAGGCTGTGAGACAATTTATAGCCTCGAAAGGCGTAATTATTTAAGGTTGCGGGACCAAGTTACGAACTGAAAGCGGAAAGGTAGAGCAATTATTAAGCTCGTCGCATAAGGTTAATTGTGGAGTCTCAGGCAATTTTTCAATTCCAAACATCATTAAATGTAAACCACCCGGTGCAAGCACAATGGAATTCCCTGCTTTAACCACTAGTTCATGTATTTGACGCATACGCATAACACCCTCTTTATGAGTATGCGTATGGATCTCAACATTTTTTGTGCCTTCTATTGCCGCTGTTTTTAAGACAACGTCTGCTACTCCCGTATTATTAATCGTCATAAACGCAGCGCTCATACTGCGCCCTGGAATAGGTTTACGCACATAGCCTTCTTCAATCAAGAGTTCTGCAAAAACAGATGATGAAAGCAAAAAGGCACAAAAAATAAGTAAAAAACGCGAGGATCGATGATTATATTTCAAAATATTACGCTCTATTTAAATGACATTTACATATTACGCTGCTCATAATTTAAAACCAGCGACACATTGTCGCAGGTCTTAATGTTTATCATCGCTATTCGTTGAACTGACTTTCCAACTGAGAGCAGCATCCAGACCATTAATCGGGGGGGTAAAATAGTACCCTCCCATACCGTCAACACCGGTCTGCTTTAACGCTTCAATGTCATTTCTATTTTCTACGCCTTCACCTAATACCTGTAAATCTAAATTGTGAGCAATTTGCACCATAGATTGAATAAAAAATTTATGATCTAAAGCTAAGTGTAAGCCTCGGTTAAAACTGCCCGCAATACGTAAATAACTGAGCGGCAGACGCTGTAGATAAGCAAATGCTAACGATCCAGTGCCCACTTGATCAATTCCAAGATCAACACCTTTTGACTTCAAGCGGTGAGCTAGGCGAGCCAAAGGTGATTCTATGTGTGATATTGAAAACTCTGAAATTTCAATGCATAAAAGTTCACGCCATTGAGGGTATTGGTCTAACAATATTTCCAGCTGATCATGAAACGATTCATATAAAATCGACGCGGCAGATAAGTTAATACAAAACTTTTTGCGAGTACCTTCGTTAATGAATGAAGATGCCTGCAATTGCTCCAATAACGTCTTAATCACCAATAAATCAAAATTAGGGGTCAACTGATGGCGTTCAACCATAGGCCAAAAACGCGCGGCTGAAATAACCCCTTGCTGGTCACGAATACGACTAAGCACTTCAAAGTGTAAAACGTCCTCTCCTCTTGCATCCAATATAGGCTGATAGTGCAATTCAATACTTTCTTCTTGCAGTACTTTTTCTAGCATCAACTTCCACTCACCTGCCGTGCGTTCTACTTCTTCATTAGCTTTCTCATAGAATCCATAGCGGCTGATATGCTGAGTTTGTGCCTGCCGTAAAGCAACATCAGCCTTACTTAATACATCAACCAGAGAAACAGGAACATCTACATGAGTGCCTTCAATTATTAATGAGCGCTGTATGAATAGCGCTCCAATATGAAAATTCATGCCACCACGCTGAGACAATGCGGTGGTTGATAATAAGTTAAAACACTGTTCAACCAACTCTTCACTGTGAAGTAAATCTGTTGCAGGAATATACAATGAAAAATCGGCTCCGGTACGTCGGCTGATCAGTGCATTACTGTGCTCGCAATGCCATTGGTTTAGAATTTCACCCACGCGAAATAATAATTCATCACCCGCTTCACGCCCTTGCTCTTGATTAAATTGAGAAAAATCTTGAACCTGCAATAAGACTAATACGCCACTATAGCCATCAGACTCTTGAAGAATATGCTGTAGGCGTTGATCAAAACCTCGACGATTCAATAATTGTGAAACATCATCATGGTAACTTTCTTCACGCAGTTTTTCGGTAATCGCGGATTGTTCTGCAAAAATGGCTTTAAGCTTTCGTACCATTTGATTCATCGCGAGTACGACCCGTCTTAATTCACGCGCTCGCGGTAATTTTTCTTGTTCGTAAAGGTTCCGTTCACTGATATCTAACGCCTGTTGCTCCACTCGTTCAAGTGGCTTAAACATCCAGCGTAAAATGATTTGCAGGCTGACTAAACTAATAAGTGCCATCCACAAAAACCAAACCACCTCTCCTCTTACGATATTCCACAAGTCACGATAAGCGGAGTCGGTATTACTTTGAACCGTTAAGCTGCCCAATCGCTGCCAACCTTGCGTGACATCCGTATGTGCAGGAATAACAGCCATATCAACAAAGTTTATAAACCAAGTGGGAGCCGCCTTAGTATGCGCGCCATGCTCTGCACGACGCTCTAACTCACTGCCATCGACAAGTTGCAATGATATTTCTGAGAAGAAACCCCGATCAAATAAAACATCAATCATGCGTTCAAGTTTTACCTTATCGCCATCCGCCACCGCATTCGACATCGATAACGCCAGTGACGTAGCCGCGTCGTAAGCACGAGCATTTAATTGCTGCTGAAAATAATTACTGGAATTCGTCAACGTGACAAATAGATTCCCAATTAATAATAAAAGAATGAGTGCACTTGCCATCAAACTGAGTTGACGTTTTAATGTCATGTCCATTTCCTTTTAACACCTTTTTAGCCTTTTACAGACTTTAGATTTCCATGCCTTGCGCAGACATTCTGAGTCGCAAGCCAGTCCATAAATCAAGTTTATTGGGATTACCCATACGAATCCCCTGACCTTTCATCCG
>JBNMPQ010000111.1:0-8456 GCA_051276935.1 Oleispira sp.
TCTCCGAGCTATGTCATGGCCTTGCCTCAAGATGACCCTATGGTGAATATTTTACGGAAACTGCTGCCAGAGACTTGGGTTTATCGCATTACGCGTACGCGCAACATTGCTTTGTCATCCCTTATGTATAACTTCTGTCAAAAATTCCCTAATGCTTCTCGCCGCTTAATTCAGCGATTGGTTAAAAAAGAAGTGGGTGACGATTTTGATATGAAACACTTCACGCCCAAATACGCACCTTGGGATGAACGTTTATGTGCCGTTCCTGATGGAGATATGTTTGAGGTACTGCGTGAAGGAAAAGCTTCAATCGTAACCGATCACATTGATCACTTTACCGAAAACGGCATTAAGCTAACATCAGGTATAACGTTAGACGCTGATATTATTATTACCGCAACGGGGTTAGACGTTCAATTATTTGGCAAGATGAAATTGATTGTTGATGGCAAAGATTTTGATGCCCATGAAAAAATGGTTTATCGCGGTGTGTTATTAGAAGACTTGCCTAATGCAGGTATGGTGTTTGGCTATACCAACGCGTCCTGGACCTTAAAAGCGGATTTAATTACTGAGTGGATGTGCCGCTTGTTAAATCACATGGATGCGACCGGTAAGAAAATAGTGATGCCTCATAATTTTGATAGCTCGGTTGAGCACCGTCCTTTTGTTGATATGCAATCGGGTTATGTACAGCGTGCAATGGAAACCGCACCGCAGCAGGGTTCAAAACTGCCTTGGAAACTGTATCAGAACTATGCACTCGATTTAGCCACTCTGCGTTTTGGCAAAGTAAATGATGAAACCTTGGTATTTTCTGAACCATTAAAAGCAACGGCTAAGGCAGTAACACCTGAAGACAACACACCTGTTGTAATTAAAGATTTAATGTAGTGAAATATATGCAGTCATTCAATGCTAAACATCCATTTTAGCGAAATTCACGATACAGTTGTCGAAATCTTTCGAGTTTCATTTCATTTTTATCGACGAATGCCTGCAGCTTTGCAGGCATCATTGCGGGCCAATCTAAACCATAACCCTGCGGCATCATTAACGGCGCTAATAACGCAGCCGCCGAAAGGTCTGCACGGCTAAACTCATCACCGACTAAAAACATTTTATCTTTATAAACTTCGTACAGCTTATCAATAGCCTGCTGAATTTTCACTTCTGACTTATTTGCGCCGGCTTCGTCAATCGCCATGACTTTGCGCATAATCGGTTCAAGCTTAAAGAAAAAGAGTTTGAAAAATAACGGTCCCCACCAAGGTCCACCCTGGGTAAAGAAAGGAATGACCGTTTTAGGTTCAGCTAATAAATAATGGTAACCAAAGCGGCGAACGTGAACGCCTATTTCAACATCACAATACTTTTCCCATTCAAGGGTTTTTTCTAATAATTCAGGGTCTTTAGGAGATAAAGATTTATCAGGATATTTTTCATCAAGATACGTCAAAATCACGTGCGAGTTTTGAACCTGCACACCTTGGTCTATCAGTATAGGCACGTAGCTTTTAGGCGCCATTTTTTTAGTAGTACGTAAATGCAATCCTGGCAGAAGATTCTTAAGCTTATAATCAAGCCCTTTATAATCCATCGCCCAACGCACTTTTTCACAATAGTGTGAAATTGGAAACTGTAACAATACTCGGCTCATCACCTACTTCCTTTTTTATTATTTTTTAATTATTCAACAATTACCGCGAGCGCTAAGACTGAAGTCGTTGTTTGTTCCAGTCTTCACGTTGGCTATAGGTCAAAAAACTCCACGCGATTAAACGACTCACTTTTTGCCCTTGGCTCATGTGAATAACGCTTACCTGCTTGGCACCTACCTGATTCAATAATTTTTTTAACGGCTTTACGTTTTCACTTTTAGAAACCAAGCTGGTAAACCACATCACTTGTTCTGAAAATTTTTGACTTTCGTTAATCATGCGCTTTAGAAATGCTAGCTCACCGCCCTCACACCATAACTCTGCTTTTTGACCACCAAAGTTTCGACCTTGGCTTTTATCTAAACTTATATCAATCGCATTTTCAACAACCGCCTGCTTGCCATTATATTTAACTTTATGGCGATTTAAATTATGTGTTTTGCGCTCGGTCACTGCATTCGCTTCTGCTAAAGATGCGTGAAACGGAGGATTACATAAGGTCAGGTCAAATAAATCATGAGGGCCAATGATTCCAGAGAATATGGACTTCTGATTTTTTTGTTGCAGCACTTTGATTTTATTCTTTAATACCGCGTTTGAATCGACGATTAAATTAGCAGCGCTCACTGCAACGGGATCAATCTCACTGGCAACAAACTTCCAACCGTAACTGCGACAACCGATAATGGGGTAAATGCAATTAGCCCCCGTACCAATGTCCAACACTTTCGCGTTTGTCTTTTTGCCAGTAAGCAAGTCTGCTGCATAATGAATATAATCAGCACGCCCAGGAATGGGTGGGCACAGATAACCATTGGGAATGTTCCAATGCTGTACTTGGTAATGCTGAGCTAACAAAGCTTGATTTAATAAACGAACGGCATCTTCATTGCTAAAGTCGACGGTCTGCTCACCTTTTGGATTGAGTTTAAGATGAGACTTCAACTCAGGGCACACCGCGATTAATGCATTTAAGTCGTATCGACCTTGATGAGGATTTCTGGGATGCAATTGAGAAGGTGCGTTTTTCACAGCAAGTCACTTGGTATATCGAGAATAAGTCAGTATTTTACCCCATTTTAACGAGCACAGCCTCTTGCAGGTGCGTTTAATTATTTAATAACGAATTCAACTCATCGGCATAGCTTTTAGAGTGAGACACAAAAAAGCCGCTCAGTATGTCCTTACTAGGATAATACAAAGCGGCTTCTTGTTAGCGTAAAGCTGTCTAGCGTCAGGCGTTCTTAAAAAGCCTAGTGCTGGTGACCGCCTTCGCCGTGTACATGGCCATGAGCCATTTCTTCGTCAGTAGCATCACGAACTGCTTCAACCGTTACGTCGAACGTCAAAGCCTTGCCTGCTAGCGGGTGATTGCCATCAACTGTAACCATATCGCCTTCAATAGCAGTAACGATTAGGTTCATTGGACCTTGCTCAGTTTCAGCTGTGAAAGCCATGCCTGTTTCGATATCTTCAACGCCTTCGAACGCGTCCATAGGTACTTCTTGAACGCCTTCAGGGTTGTATTCGCCGTAAGCTTTAGCTGGCTCAACAGTCGTTTTGATCTCATCGCCAACGCTTTTTCCAAGTAACGCTTCTTCAAGGCCCTGAATTACATTCTGTGCGCCTACCAAGAATACTAATGGCTCGCCGCCTTCAGAACTATCGATGATTTGGCCTTCTTCGTCTGAAACCGTGTATTGAATGCTGGCTACTTTGTTTTCTGCGATAGTCATAGGACAATCCCCCATCATAAGTGTGAATAATTTAGGGCATTATTGTATGAGAACTGGCCCTAAATTAATAGGGTGGAATTAACTGCAACGTTATGAATTAATAGCCATTATTCAATTAAGACCGGTTAATAACGATGACTGGCAAACTTCCCCTTGCCTATCCACGTATTAAAATTACGACTGGCAGCTTCTATACCACCGGAGTAATTTTGACTGAATAATTGTTCCGCACCTGCCTTGCGACAGGGGTTTTGGCCATAGAAGGTGAAACTGCGTTTAAGCCACTCACGACCAGCCTGGTGATCGAGCAAGAAGTAGATGCTCGCAGCCGCCTGTAAATAATTTATTTTCTGATCAGCGCCGTAAAAATCCTTATGCTCCGTATTGATTAGCTGTTCCATATTAGCCCCCTTTAAGCGTCCATACTGACTAACCCGAGGCTGAGCAACAGCCGCATTCATTTGCCAGCTGAAGCTTTCCATATATTCTGCTAAGCCTTCATTGATCCACACAGGAACAGGCCCCAACATGCCCGCGAGCATGGCATGGGTCATTTCATGACGAGCAATCGCCATCGTTTGTTCAATATTAGGGTAACGCGGCAGATAAATACTGTTACTCGCCGAGCTGTAATAGGCACCCCATTGAGCATTTGCTTGCTGCTTATCTCTATGAGATTCAAATTCAGCCACATTTTTAAATAAGATAATTTTAAGATTTATCTGGCGCTGATACATTTTAGGAACATAGTGGCTTAATACTTTGTGTACCAGCTTCCCCTGCTTTTTTATTTCGCTTTCCATCAAGCTGTCTCCAGCCCAGTTAGGATATTCGATGGATAACTTTACCGCTTGCTGAAGGGCTTCATATTGCTTACTTAGGTCCTCTGCCCGCTGCTCATTTTCGGCACTGGGCTTTTCTCCAAAATGCGTACGACCCTTTTCATCGACCCATTTATAGATTTTTTGTTTATTCACATTATCAAGGTCTTGAGTTTTTGGCTTACGGCAGAGCATTTTTGCGGCGTAATGCTGGCCTGTGCTTTGCCAATCAAACGGCTCTTCACCTTGAGTCGCCGTAATAGTCTCTTCGTTACGCTCTTTATCATTCTCTAACTGAGATTGATACTTCTCGCGCTTCAGCCGCTGCTCAGCTTCATGCTCTTGCTCAATTTCTTTTAGTGCTCGGTCATGGTCTTGTAAGCGTAATTCATAGAGCTGTGATAATAGCGGATAATAAGGATCAAGCTGAAGTGCTCGTGCAAGATCATCTCGTCCAAGTTTCTCTAAGATCTGCTGGCGCTGGAAGGGCTCACTACTGAACCAAACAACTTCGGTTAAAAGGAGAAATGCTAGCAGCATAAAGAGAATGCGAGAGAGGCTTTTCATAAAAAGTCATTCCATAAAAAAATTAGCGTTGTTGATATTACTAATTTATCACAACGCAAGCGATTGCCTGACTCATAAAATGATAATACAACTGATTAATTAGCAGTAAACGCCTAGATTTACTTTTAATATTTCACGCAATAAAATTGAAGGCCAGAGTGCTAACGCTAGTCTCAGAAAATGATTTACTAATGGTGTATTCTAACAAAAATATGAGTACTGATATGGGCAGTACGAGGAATAAATCATTCCAAAGCCTGAATTTCTAGAAAATGCTAAAGACAATACCCACGAGTTAAGCTTGTGGGTATTGTTTGGTAAAAATAACTAACGATACTTAATAGGACCAAACCATACTATTGAACGTTGAGAGCTCTAATTGCACTAAAGCTCCGTGAGTTAACACACCGTACACTATATCTGGGTTTTTAGGATCAATCATCATCCCCCCCATATTGATACTGTTTCCATTACCAAGTGAACCGTTCATATTGACACTTCTACGAACACCATAGGCAGACTTAAAAATGGGGTCATCCATATCTTTCACATCAGACTTGATAGGCTCCCGCGTGCCTTCGCCTAACTCAATAATCGCATGAGCACCAGCATCATTACCTGACGCCATGACAAAACCACGTCCATCTTTTTCCATATAAACCATTCTTGTATAGCCAATACCGCTGTAGGTTCCATTTTGAAACGTCTCTAATGCACGGAAACCATCTTCAAGAGCGAATGAATACATGTCGCCTTTTGATACACCCAAAATCATAGGCCCGTTCTCAGGGTCATCATGATAAAGCATGCCTTTCACAGGAAATTGTATGAATTTACCCTCGCCAATCTTTGTATATGCAGGTGCTGATTTTTGCTTTCCTCCTGGGTTATGGCCTTTAGCACTACCCCAAACCGAGATAGGTGTGCACGTTTTAGCATCCGCACTGATCTTTAATATGGCATCACCTGCACGAACATCATGCATAGAAAGATAAAATTCATCCTTAGGTCCCATAGCAAAAGCTAATGCCATCATTGCGACACTATCTTGCTTCGGATACTTGCCATTAGGTCGATAACATTGCCCATACTTTTCATCAGCTTTTGCCGAAAACTTTTTATTTTGTGCTTTCCAAATCAGTGAGCGAGCGCCGGTATCTGGGTCAATTTTAATAATTTCAGTACGTTTACTGCTAGACTCACCCGTACCACCCGCCAATAAGTAAATCATACCATCGCTACCCCACTTCATTATGGACGGACCAGTAAGGGGCTGCTTAGCGTGATGCTTTTTGATGCCATCTGACAAGTAGCCTGAACCAAACTTTTTCATGCCACGACGTTTATCTGGGTAAAGCCCCGAGACGACGCGTCTATCTTTTGTATCGATGTTCCAAGCAACAATAGTTCCTGTACTTTGATAATTCGGATTGGTCCATCTAACTACTGAGAAAAACTCACGAGTTTCCGGACGAAAAATTCCTCCAGTCCACCTTGTGGCGCCTTTTTGTTTTCTCCAGGCATCAAATTTTGGCCCCTTGCCGTACTTTACAGCCCACTTAGTTTTCATCTGCTTGTTCGGATTAGCGCAGTTAACAATGCCTTCTTCAGGATCAGTATTCTTATCATTGGGATCTAGATACTTATGACCTGTTCCTGTCACGCGACAACGACAATCGACCTCGAGGTTTGTTTGAAAAAGCACATGCTCCGTGTATGCACCACAACCATAGTTGTAATAAGGGCTTGCTAGATTAGTCGTTGAACGAATACATTGCGCCTTGCCATTATCCAACCTTTTATCTTGTCGACAGCTTGCACCAAAGTCACATTGTTCGAGTGGGGTTTCAGGATCGGTCTTAAGAGCAACATAGCTATTATTATAAAGTGTTGTTCCCCCTAACGTTCCAGGATAAACACAGCGTGTGGGCTCTGATTTTGGAGAAGAATTGGCAACAACGCTGTTAACAAAAAGAGTCAGGAAAGTGACTAAAATAACATTTGAAATATTTCTGGGAAACGTTCGTTTTTTTAATTTATTCATTATTATTCTTTCTTATTTGTTAAATTTTAAGCTGCAGTCCATTCGTTCACCGCAAGGCTAACCCATTAAACATAGCTAATATTTCGACTTTAGTCATATTTATAGAATGATGCTGAATAATTTTCAGCTAAAACAATGTATAAATTAAAACTCTCCGGCCTATATGACTGCACTAGCGTCAATACCTCACACAAGAGCTGATTGCTGTGCGAACAAGGCCGACGAGACATACGTTTGAATATTGTGGAGAGGCAGACATAATTGAAATTCCAATTTAAGTTGTTTTACCATTAAATCAGAGTTATTCCTGACTCTCTCACCCTAGAGGGTGACTGAGTTGAACGGAGGATATTACATGGCATCAATTGTCATGAAACATTAAGTCGTATGACACGATAATTTATAATACTGATTTTTATTGTATTCAAATTCTTTAATGACTTGTAAAGAGGTCTTGCGAGTATGCGCTTCAAAAGAGCGCTGGTGACTTTTATTAATAAAAGTCACCATAATAGGATAACGCTGAGACATCTGCTGCAGAGAATAATCAAACACACGCTCAAATACGCCTAAGCCTCTTACTGATTTATCCACACAGACCGGGCCATATTGATAAGAGTTTTCAATCGTAATATATTGATCTAGCAGCGTTGAATCTGCAAGATTTTCAATCATGAACTGAAACATCGGCCATTGTGACCAAAACTCCCAAGACGGCGCCATCGCATAGGCAACGATATTATTATCTAAGCAGGCAATAAACAGTCCATGCTCATCCTCTATCCAACAGGGTTAAGTGTTCTTTCGTAAAAGCGGTATTAATAAAACCATCTGGTTTATCTTCGGCGCTAATAGTGTCAACTTGATATTTATAATGCAGTGTTAAAATAGCATCAACATCTTTTAGCGTGGCGAATCTAAGTTCGATTTTCTGCTCGGGGATTACGTCGTGTGTGGTCATTACATCTTCACCTACTCACTAAATAAATCAATTTTTTATTACTTTGATAGCTCTATTACTGGGCGATTTTTCTAGCGGCTATACTTCTGAAAGCCAAGGCCCTGCAATGGTTTTATCCAGCTTACGCTCTTTCTTGTCTGCGCTAAAATAGATCGTTACGTATTTTTTTTCATCACGTACGACTCGGCCTTTACCGAGTTTTCCATGCACTAACCATTGACCTTTTTGATATTCAGCATCATCTTCTTCAAATTCTATCGTATTCGATGAGGCTATACCTGTAGCCTGATGACCACCAGTATGAACCTCACGCTTAAGCTTTAATTTAATCGGCAATTCAAACTGAATTTTATCGCTATAGCGCTCAATTAAACTTTGGCTTTTCTTTACCTGTATCGCTTCCAGCTCTTGTGGCACTGTTAATACTTCACCTTGCTCAATCAACTCACCGACTTGCTGGCATAAGTTGAAGTCTGCTTCGCGCAGAAACTTACTTGGCCAGTTTTTAGTTTGCTGCCCATCTTCTTGATGCTTTTGTGCTTGAGTTTTCTTAGACTTTTCTTGGGTGTTATTCCAAGCGGGCGGTGCAATTAAATACAAGTCTTCTTTTGCCCTAGTCATGGCGACATAAAATAAACGGCGCTCACTTTCTTCACTGCTTTTCGT
>JBNMPQ010000112.1:0-8432 GCA_051276935.1 Oleispira sp.
GTTCGCGTTCCTGTCTTTTGGCAAATGCTCTTAGCCATAACCATTGTTCTATGCCTTTCTGCTGGAATTTTATGGGCCTATGTACAATTAAATTTCAACGATTTGATGCAAAAACAAACCGACACATTCGCCAATACAATTTCTCAGCAGGCGGCGAACAGTGCTGCGGAGATGTTGATGGCAGATGATTATCTAGCGTTATCTTCTATGATTGAAAACCTTGTACGTGCCAGCGATAATATTCTTTCGATTTCTATTCAAGATGATGCGAATAATACCGTTGCCCTGGCCTTAAACCCCACGCTAGAATTAGCATTAGAATCCCCAGGAACTCTGAAAACACATATTAATAGTGAACACTCAAGTAGTGACTATTTGGCTGACATAATGTTTCACGAAGTAAAGGCAGGCACGATTCAACTTAGCATTGATAACAGTGCAATCAGTGAATCTTTAAGCACAACATTGCAAGCACTGGGAATAATATTAATAGGCATCGTCTTTTTAGCGATAAGCAGCAGTATATTTATCGCTAAAAAATTAACACGCTCTTTAAAGCAACTACAAGCAACGACCGAGCAAGTGGCATTTGGTAATCTTTACCCGACCTTACCTAAGGCCCACAATAATGAAGTCGGGGATTTAATCAAAAGTTTCGAGCACATGTTACAAGGCTTACGTGATAAAAAATCTATTGAAAAAAAATTCAACTCTTTTATATCTAAAGACATTGCGAAAGATATTCTATCAGACCTGAACCAACAGAAAAAACCCTTAAAAAGGGTTAACGGTTCAGTATTATTTGTCGATATTGTTGGCTTTACTCAACTAAGTGAAAGTCAAAGCCCACAAAAAATTGCCGACATTCTCAATCAATATTATTCACTTTTACACCAAGTGAGCAAACTGTATTGGGGCAGTGTCGATAACTACATTGGTGATGGTGCCATGCTTACGTTTGGAGTGCATGCAAACAACCCTAAGCACACAATTAATGCTATATCTGCCGCAAAAGTTTTTATACGTTTAACCAAAGCATTGAATCAACAACGTCTTAAAAACGAACTACCTAAGTTGCATTTTAGGCTAGGCATGAATTGTGGTGATATGCTAGCAGGCGCGATTGGTGATGAAGAGCGCATGCAATTTACGATTAGTGGTGATGTCGTCAATGTTGCAGCAAGACTGTGTGATTTAGCAACCCCAAATAAACTGATGATCAGTGAGTGTGTATACCAGCACTCTGCATGTCATGAATTATTGATCACTGAACCGAGTGAAAATATTAATATTAAGGGAAAAACTAATCCCATTAACTGCTTCACAGTGGTTGGACTAGTACCTCAATTTAATCGGTTACTTATGCAGCAAGAAAATGAATTAATCGCGATGCAAAAATATGTTTAAGCGCCCTGCTATTTTTTGGTTATTATGTTGCACCGCACTATTAAACGCTTGCGCGCATTCACCTAGTAATTTTTGGCATACCAGCACAGAACAATTAATTAAACAGCATCACTATCAAAGTGCCATAGAGCAAATAAACGCAGAAGCACCTCTTAATAAAGCGTTACTTAAAAAGGTCAAAAGCCTGGCCGAACAACAGCGAAAAACACAAATCGCGAAAATCACAGTACTGATTAAACAAAAAAAATGGGGCGAAGCTCGAAGTATACTGGAACGATTAAAGTCTAATCAACCGAACTATACGCTATTCACAGCCGTGGACTTACAGATTAATAAAGCTCAATCTGAAGAAGAACGGATCATTAATACACAACAGGCGCTGTTAGAAGCCCAGTTACTGGCCATGCAATTTATTCAAAAAGACCTGTCTAATCGTATACATCACAATGCAATTAACTGGTTCTCTATAAACGATGATTTAAAAGCTCAAAAACAACAACTAGCCAAAAAACTTTTGCGACTATCAACCCAAGCTCTTCTTGCTAAAGACTATAAAAATGCTCAAAAAGCCTACAAAAAAGCCATTGAACTTGACTTAACGTTAGGCACTGGAAAAATAAAAGAAGCCATTAATTCAGGCCTTAGTCATCAAAACAATAAAGCCATTAATGAACGCCGCATCTCACTCATCACACAACTAACATCCGCGATTGCGACACAAAATTTTGAATCTGTATTAGAAATCCAAGAAATTTTATCCCACGAGCCCTTTCGGGGCGATGACGTTGAAAAGATATTGGATAAGGCCAAAAAGACCCGTCTCGAGCACGCACGTAAACTGGATGAATCTGCAACAAAAGAATATAGAAATGGAAATATCTCTCTGGCGGTCACCCAATGGCAACAAGCGCTCTTATTAACCCCAACAAGTATTAGAATACAGGAACGATTAATTAGAGCACGAAAAGTACAACGCAAGCTAAAAAAACTGACCACTGCTGAGGAGCCTTAGATTGCTATAAGTAGCGACCCGCTGAAGCAATCAATATTGTTACTAAGCCAAGCACTAAATTCAGTAAAACCATCTTTCGAATGACATTCAAGTTATTCCCTGCAGTCGGCCAATCCTGCAGCCCTACAGCGGTTTTTAAACGCTTAAAAGGCGAAAAATAAACATGCATAAATATTCCTATCATAATGTAGCCCAACAGCATCATAATATGAACGTGCTTACCTACATTAGCTAAACCGCCCAATTGAGCGGCCATATAATGCCCTGTCGCAATCAATAAAATAATGGATAACCACACCCAATTAAAGAACTTTGAAAATACTCCTACCCAAACGGTTAATCTTAATGGTGGCTCTAATACACTGGCTGCGACAGGCCTTAGAAATGCATAAGCGAAAAACATTCCGCCAACCCAAATGGTGGCCGCTAAGATATGTAAGCTAATGGCAATAGACATAGAACTCCTTAAAAATTATTAAAACTAACATGACTAAAAGATTCTACCACTTAGCGGCTATTAATAATTGCGTTAATGCCTGAAGGCCTTTGCCTTTATTACTAATTTTCCAAGCCATAAAGTATTCATGATTATTGACATTAGCAAGCTTAAGTTCTTTCAATTTCCCGTTATCTAAATATTGTTGAATTCGTTTGCGCGGCAAGTGGCCAATACCAATACCCGCTAATATAGCTTCAATTTTTTGATCCATATTCTGAACATAAAACGTTTTTCCTGCACTACTAAGCCCTGCGCTGCGGGAAATTTCCAGCATGGAAGTATCATGGGTAATAATGCGTCTTAGCTTAGGCAGCATTGCTCTTAACGCCTCTGTATCTTTCGCTAGCGTGGCATACTTATGTGATCCTGCAATTACTGGTATTAAGTCGCTGTCTCCTATCGGTATCGCACGGAAGCCTTTCTGTAACGGCACAGGCCCTGGTGCACCGACCAACAGCTCTACCCTATCTTGATCAAGGGCTTCCCAACCGCCATTGAGTACACTTTCTAATAGGTCTATTTCTACATTTTTATGCTCTGCCAAAAAGTCTGCCAATACTTCAAATAATGCGGGTGAGTTCAAGGTCGATTCCACAGCCAGACGTATCTTAGGCTCCCAACCAGTGGCAACTTCTTTTGCAGTATTGGCTAGATGAGATGTGGCTAATAAGATTTTTCGACCTTCCAGTAATATTAATTGTCCAGCCGGAGTTAATACTGAGCGTCTGCCTTGGCGCTGAAACAGGGCAATATCAAGCTGCTCTTCTAGCTTCTGTACGGCGTAGGAGACGGCTGAGGTGGCTTTATTCAGCTCTTCAGACGCTTTTGCATAGCTTCCACGTCTATCTATCGCGTCTAAGGTCTCTAAAACCTCAATAGTGATTGGATTTCTGATTGTCATAGGCACCACCAGTATTGTTCTAAAATTTAGATCATTCTAAACAGATAATGCCTCTTATTGGAAATTTATTAACGCTATACACTGATCTCATCAAATCAAGAACTGTTAGCAACACACTTAAATAAACATTAGGAAGATCATTATGAAAGCATTATTAAAAACTCTTACTGCTACGACCGCTGGTTTAGATACTCTACCTATCCGCATTGGCGCAGGTATCACTTTTGCCGCACACGGCAGCCAGAAATTGTTTGGATGGTTTGGCGGTTACGGCTTGGAAGGCACCGCTGGTTGGATGGAGTCGATCGGTTTGGCTCCGGGTATATTGATGGCAGGTCTGGCTGGCGGTGCTGAATTCTTTGCTGGCTTACTACTAATATTGGGTCTTCTAGTGCGTCCTGCGGCTTTGGTATTAGCAGTCACTATGCTTGTGGCGATTGTTACAGTTCATCTTGAAAATGGCTTTTTCATGGCGACAAATGGCTTCGAATTTGCCCTCGCATTATTGGTCATCAGCGCAACGTTAGCGATTAGAGGCGCGGGCAGCTTTAGCCTTGATAACACCTTTTTTTCAAGCTCTAAATCCTAACCCATAAAGTCGACTAATCAGATTCAGCTTAATAAATATTAGAGGTAAAAGATCATGGGTTTAATACAAAATGGCCAGTGGGTTGATCAGTGGTATGACACAAAAAACAGTGGTGGTGAGTTCCGTCGTCAAGACAGTCGTTTTAGAAGTTGGTTGACTCCAGAGGGCCCAATTTCTCCTAATGAGAAATCGGTCACAAGGGGTGAAGCCGGATTTAAAGCCGAGAAAGGTCGTTACCATTTGTACGTTTCATTGGCTTGCCCATGGGCACACCGCACTCTGATTTTTCGCGAGTTGAAAAATCTACAAGAGTATATTGATGTCACGGTTGTCGATGCGATTATGTTGGAAAATGGTTGGGAGTTCTCAGATGCTCAGCCAGAGCCACTCTACGATTTCAAATACGCTTATGAGCTTTATTTAAAAGCGGACAGCCATTACGAAGGTCGCGTTACCGTTCCAATTTTATGGGATAAAAAAACAGAAACGATTGTCAGTAATGAGTCGTCTGAAATCATTCGCATGTTTAATTCTGCGTTTAATCATTTAACGGGCAATACCGATGATTATTACCCAGAGGAATTGCATGACTCGATTGATGCGATAAACGATCGGGTTTATGACAGTATTAATAACGGCGTTTACCGCGCAGGTTTTGCGACGACACAAGTCGCTTATGAAGAAGCGTTTCATCAATTATTTGATGCGCTGGACTGGGTAGAGAATTTACTTTCTAAGCAGCGTTATTTAGTTGGCCAAACCTTAACCGAAGCAGACTGGCGCTTGTTCACTACCTTGATTCGTTTTGATGCGGTTTATTTTGGCCACTTTAAAACCAATAGACAGATGATAGCCGATTACCCTGCGATTAGCGGTTATGTCCGCGAGCTGTATCAAGTACCTGGTATTGCCGCAACGGTTAGCTTTGACCATATCAAAACGCATTATTACGCGAGTCACCTTACGATTAATCCAACAGGCATAGTCCCTTTAGGGCCTGAGCAGGACTTTAATCTACCCCATGGCCGTGAACGCCTGAGCTAGATAACAGGATTAGAAATAGGAATTATTATGTTTTATTTTCGAGCAGCCGAGGCGCGCGGCAAAGCCAAATTTGGTTGGTTAAATAGCCAGCATACTTTTTCGTTTGGCAATTATTACGATCCCGATCATATGGGCATTTCTGTCTTAAGAGTCATCAATGATGACATCGTGGCGCCGGGTGCAGGCTTTGGTGAGCATGGGCATCGTGATATGGAGATTATCTCTTACATTTTAGAAGGCTCTATAGAGCACAAAGACAGCATGGGAAATCAATTTGTTGTGCCGGCGGGTGATGTACAAATAATGAGTGCTGGCACTGGGGTTATGCATTCTGAATTCAACGCATCTAAAACTGAACCGTTGAAGTTTTTGCAAATATGGATCAGCCCCAATGTAAAAAGCATAGAACCTAGCTATGAACAAATGCCGGTGGTGCAGTCTTCAACGATGACACCACTAGTGACGCCCAATGGCCGTGGCGGCAGTCTTAGCATTCATCAAGACGCTAGTCTCTATCGTCTGAAGTTAACCGCTGGGGAAAGCTATAACCTAGTCGCTCAACAACACGTCGGTTATCTGCATGTGATTGAAGGCAATACGGTAGGTAACTCATCTCCTGATAACCCTGGATTAAGTGCTGGTGATGGTCTTGGCATCATTAAAGATCAGTTGTCGATTACGGCTGGCGATGCAGGTTTGGTCGCACTGTGGTTCGAGCTACCTTCGACATAATGCCCTTCTAATAATTGCTTTAGAATTAAGTGCCTTCAACGCAAGGCTAACGAGACGGTACTGTCGTTTTATGAATATAACTGAACAACTTTCATCACATTGGGACACATTATTAATATCCAGCCCCTTGTTTTGGGGACTGGCCATTGTTGGGGTGCTTCTAACAGGCATTTCTAAATCTGGCTTTGCGGGAGGGGCTGGCGTCATCGCCGTACCGCTATTATCCCTCGTTATTCCCGTGCCCGTTGCAGCCACATTAATGCTACCGCTACTGATCGTGATGGATGCTAAATCGTTGCATTACTATTGCCGTTCGGTTAACTGGCAAGTATTAAAAAAAATTGTGCCCGCCGCATTAGTCGGCATTATCGCAGGGGCTTATTTATTAGGAGAGCTACCCAGTAGTTTACTACAGCTTTTACTCGGTATTTTTTGCATCGCCTTCGCCCTATGGAAAAAGCTGACTCCGATATTAGGTCGACTACCTTGCGCCGGATTAATTTGGGGTGCCGTCTCAGGCTTGACCAGTACACTACTTCACTCTGGAGGTCCGCCAATTAATATTTATTTGGCGACTCGACAATTACCGAAATATAATTGGTTGGCAACTGCAGCGGTATTTTTTGCCATAATGAATGTAATTAAAATAATACCCTATAGCTTAACGGGCCAATGGCAATCAGACTTACCGGTTTCCTCGTTATTAGTGATTGATCTTGTATTGTTGCCTATTAGCCTTATCGGCGTGTGGCTGGGGTATCGTTTGCAAGCAAAGATTAGTGAAAAACATTTCATGCTAGCCTGTAAGGGCTTGCTGTTTTTTTCTGGGGTCGGTTTATTAAGCAGCGCAATACTATGACAGTGGCCTAGACTAATTTAAAGGCGATATATTTCCCAAACGTTTAATAGAGAGTTCTTATGCTACCTCCATTTTCATTACCTGTGTATTTGTCGGCGCTAAAAGTGGCGCTGGTCGTCGGCACGATATTATTGCTAATTAATCAGTATGATGCGCTATTTGCGAATACACAAATACGTTGGTTTTCGGCAATATTAACCTATTGCGTACCTTTTGTAGTGTTCTTACTGGGCCGAAGAAACGCGAAGTCGAGCGACCCCGCAAGTGAATAATTACTAGCCATAACTATAATGGAGGATCAACCCGGTCAAATACCGAGGAATTAATACGAAACCAACCGGCAATAGAGTATCGATCTCGATTTGCCGCTAATACTTCGTGAGGAAATTCTTCACTCAAAAAAGCGACCAGTGTACCGAACAGTGGCACGACTTTTACACCCTCTTTATCATAATCATCTTTATAGATGACTAGTTCGCCACCATCTGTGGCGGTCCAGCCGGTATTAAAATAGGCAACAACCGATAAAACGCGGTTAGCTTCCCCGCGAAAGGCATCGTAGTGGCGTTTGTAATAGTCCCCTGGCCCATAGTGAGCAAAGTGACTTTCGAATGAAAAAAGGCCTAAAAATAAGCGGCGGTTTAAAAAACTTTGTAAGCTTCCAGACCAGTCTAACCAATTCTGCCCGACTTGTGTTTCACCGTTGATCCAACAAATCTCATCGGTTCTCACAAATTTATTTTCAAGGTAAGTATCACCTCGACCGATGCCTGCTTGCTTAAACTTCTCGGCGGCCAATGATTGCTGGTGATTAAATAAGTCACCTGCCAAGCACTCAGGTAGTGCACCATGGCGTATGCTAAAACCTTGCTTCTCAATATCTTGAGCAATTAGGCCGAACAGCGTTTCGTCATTGGCTCTATCTCCATCAATTGATGAGAGTTGATTCAGGGCTACCAAGCTATATACCTTTTAAACCAAATATTTTAACTATAACAACGAATGAAACCGTACTTTATTGTGCAAAAGTATACTGTGTCGTACTTAAGTATTCATGAAGGGGTCTTTAGAGATTGATCAGTATTGTCTAAATTTTTAGGAAATCAGGGGAAAAGCTAGTCTGGACTCAGTACAAGATGACTGATCAGAAGTATTAAGAAATTGGGGAGATACATAACAGACTGAGAAAACTGAATGGAGGCACAAAGCAGTGGACGGCAAGCCGACCAACTGCTTCACGTGCTTTAGGCTGGAGCTTAGATAGCTACAACTTTATTTGCACAAGGTCCTTTCTGACCTTCGCCAACTTCAAATTCAACAGCTTGGCCGTCGTTCAAAGTTGCGTAACCGCCACCAGCTTGGATTTCTGAATGGTGTACAAAAAGATCC
>JBNMPQ010000113.1:0-8399 GCA_051276935.1 Oleispira sp.
CAAAGGGAATAACTGACATAATAATAAACGGCTGTGTATAAGATTTAAGGGGAATGGCCAACAACACATAGATAAGTAAGCAGGTAAATAATAAGGCGTTAATTAGACTTCCTTTAATAGTAAAAATTTCTTCAAGTTCACCGGCTTCTTTCACTTCTACCCCAGGATAATACCCGTGAATTTCTTCAGAAAAAGATCCGAATATTTTTTCGCCTAATTCCGATGGGGATATTATTGTTTTATCCACACTGGCATAAATTGTATTGATGCGCTTCCCGTCTAGGCGAGCAATATAATCAGTGACATAGGAAGATTGAATATTCGCAATAGCACTGATGGGGAATCGTCTTCCTTGATCATCGGTTACACGCATGTCGAACAAATCCGATAAGGCATCTCGTGACGAGGCCATGTCCTTCACAATGACCTTAACTTCTTCAGATCCGCGCTGGACTCTTAACGCTTCTGCGCCACCAAACCGACCTCCGACCTGAGTAGCAAGAGACTCATCGGTAAAGCCTAAATGTTTTGCTTCTGGCTTTAGGCTAAGGCGTAATTGGGGTTGCCCAGGCTTTAAATCTTGCCTGACATTACTGGTGCCGGTGATGCTGCGTAAATGTTCTATGATTAGCTGGCTGGCTTCACGTAAATCGGCATCGTTTTTACCTATAACTTGCAGTGCAAACCCACCGCCAGTTTGTTCTGATGCCGAAAAGCTTACATCTGTTGCGCCTTCCAATACACCACTTCTATCCCGCCATTGTGCTGTTATGGCGTTTGTTGAAAGAGATTGTCGATCTTTTGGAGGTGTAAGCTCAGCGTAAATATCAATAGAAGACGCGTCATTCACAACCGTTAAGATATGTTGAATGGGCCGCTTGGAAAGCGAATACTCATCTTGCCATTGTTCATTCAGTTCGTTGACGATACTTTCAATATGATTAGCATTCGTTAGCGCTAATCGGGCAGGAGCACGCGGGTCCATCTTAACTTGAACCGTAATTATTTGGCCGGGAATATCCGGAAAAAACACCGTTCTAATACTGCCATTAGCGATTAACCCAATGCCCAATACAGCCATGGCAGTGAATAAAACCAACACGGCATAACGGTGTTTAATTGAAAACCCTAACACGGGCCCATAGATGGCTATTTTGAAGGTCTCTAAAGCATTTTGTGCGCCATGCTGAATGCGCCTGCCAAAGGTTGGCAGCCAAGACAACAGGGATGATTTTTTTGAGGTGTCGACAGCATCATTGTCTAACGTTATGGCCGCAAGATGTGACGGCAAAATAAATTTACTTTCAAAGAGTGAAAATATAAGCGTTAAAATTACCACACCAGAAAAGCTCGCTAACACCTTGCCCATTGCATTATCAATTAACAGCATAGGGAAAAAAGCAGCAATCGTTGTTAATACACCATAGATGGTCGCAGTCGCCACTTTTTTTACACCGCTTTGCGTACCTTCAATGGGGTCTTTTATTTTTTTCCGTTCTTCAAAAACACTTTCCCCCACCACCACGGCGTCATCTACCAATATGCCCAAAGCGATAATAAGACCAAAGGTGGTGATATCGTTAAGTGAATACCCCACCCAGTTTGATCCCATAACCGCTAACGCTCCGGCCACTGAAATAGGTATACCCATGGCAACCCAGAACGCGAGTTTGATATTTAAAAATAACGACAATAAAATAAATACTAATAACAAACCTTGCACAGCATTGTCTTTAAGCAAGCTAAGGCGCTCGGTAATGTAATGGCTGGTATCTGCCCAAGATACCAATTTAATTCCCTGAGGAAGCGTGAGGCGCTGTTGTATTAGTGAGTATTTTATCGCATCAGCAATGTCTAACAGATTTTCATCACGACCAATTAATATCTCCATGCCGATTCCCGCCTGGCCATTAAAGCGAACAATAGAATCATCCTCTTCATAGTGATCAATCACACGCGCCACATCGGTCAGTACAATCTCTCTGCCATCGTTAAGTGACTTGATACGAATGTCTTCAAAATCCAGCTTTTGCAGGCGCTCATTGTCAGCGCGTAAGGCAATAGTGCCACCGATTGTTTTTAGCGATCCCGCTTGAAAAGACAGCGATGAGCGTTGAATGCAAGCAATAATAATATTTGCATTTAATTGATAAGCCAGCATTTTTTCAGGTATTAATTCTATTCTTATCTCCGGCTGTTTTTTCCCCCACGTTTTAATCTTCGACACTTCAGGTAAAGCGAGCAACGTTTCACGAACATCCGTTGCGGTTTTTTGCAATGCCTGGGTATCCGTATTAGCGTCACCGTAAAGCTGAATGATCATCGCGGCTAAATCAAAATCGTTACGGGCCACAATAGGTTTGTCTGATTTTTCGGGCAAACCGTAAATTGAATCCAGTCTAGCGCGCAGGTCATCAGACAAGCGTTCTAGTGAATAGCCCTCTTTTTTTTGCACGTGTACGGCCGAAAGCCCTTCACTGGAAAAAGAACTGACTTTTTTAACACCCGCTAAACCTTCAATGGCTTTTTCAATTTTGCGAGTCACTTGTTGATCTACTTGCTGTACATGCGCATTAGAGTAAAGGGTCGTTATCTCAAGCGTATCCGCGGGCAGTTTTGGGAAACCTTCAACTCGAATAGACGACACCGTTAACCAACCGGCCAACAGCAGCAATACCATCATTAAATTGGCGGCCACAGGATTTTGTATAAACCAACGGGTCAATGCGTGCATGATTACTTCTCCCCTGTGTATTCAATTGGCTGGACGTGTTTCCCTGAAATAAAAGACCCCAGCGGTGTTGTTGCGATACGCCAGCTATTTTGAACGCTGTCTTCAAATAGTTTGGGGGCAGGTACCAGCACCTGTTTGTTTTGATAATGAATATCTTTGGGGTGGTAAGCGCGCAAGGTATCCTGTTGGTCAATAATCCAAATAATGCCTTCACGGGTGAGTGTGCTTTCAGGTAAACGCAGATAATGAGTAAGGTTTTTACCCGCAACTTTTACTTGTACAAATTGCCCTGATACTAACAAGTTATTGTTCGCCGAATTCACTTCCATAAATAATGGATATTGCCGTGTTTCGCTATTGAGGTGATGGCCGCCACGAACAATGGTGGCCGTGCCAATAGCATCGCCCGTACTTGAATAGAGCTTGGCTTGGCTGTTTAGCCAGTTATCTGAAATATTCTCCCATTGGGTTTCGCTAAACGAAACTGACAGCAATAAATTTTGGTGATCGATCAAGCGCAGTAAAGTCTCACCTTCGGTGACGTGCTGGCCAAGACCCACCATGCGCTCAATGATAATACCTTCAAAAGGGACTCTCACTTGGGTATAGGATAAGTTTTGAGTGGCAACACTCAATCGCTGACGAGCCGATACCAATGCTTTTTCTGCGATCTTTAATTGGGGTTTAAACAGCGTAAGGTCTGAGGGCGCTGATTTTATGCCAAGCCGCTTCCAATTTTGCTTGGCCAATTGGGTTTTATTGTGTGCTTGCAGACGTCGTAACTTGGCTTCGGCCAGAGCCACTTCAGCGGTAATTTTTTCACTTTTATAAGTGGTGTCATCCATGCGCATTAAGATTGACTGTGCCGTGACGAGTGAGCCTGATTCAAAAATAGGATCAATAAACGTAATAGGACCATTGACCTGCGCCTTGATCATCACATCCCATTTTGGCTTTAGCTCACCAAAGGCCGAGACCTCGCTTTGCTGGGTACTGGCCAGTGCGTTTGTATAACTGACTTTAGGGATAAATGCAGCAGATTTCTGTGCTAGCACGACTTCTTCAATGGGCTGCTCTAACACCCATAAGGCAATAACAAAGAATGTGCTGGCTAAAAGAAAAAATACCACTTGTTTGAGTTTGTCTCGCATTTAGTTTCACCTTTGGACTGATCTATCAGTGAACTAAGGTAAAACAAGTGGTATTAAGTTTTTCTTAAGGTGGTTCAGCCCATGCGACCTGAGCCTTCACAGATGACGACTGCTCTTCAAAACTGAATTCCCAGCCCAGCTTTTCACAAATTTTTGAAACTAACTGCAAGCCTAAACCAAAGCTGTGGTGTGAAGATCCAGAGCCCTCACATTCAGGGTCGATTGGATTACTAATCGAGACCGAATGAGCACTCATATTAATAGTAATCGTCCCCTCTCCGGTGAATTGGCAAGCATTGCGTAACAAGTTAGAAAAGATAACTAACAACAAGTCTTCTTCAATATCGATACTGTCGGTATTAACCCTTAACTCAATTTTTATGTCTCTTTTTTTAAGCAAGTATTGGTGCTCTTCAATTTGATGCTGGCAGAATGGGGCCAACTGAACCGATGATTTCTCAATGGGCGACTCAGACTCCCGCGCCAACCAAAGGAGCGCCGAAGATAAACGGTTCATGTTGCTACTTGCTCTTAAGGCCCGTTGAACAGTTTTTTGTGGTGCGCCGCTCAGTTGAAAATCAAGCGTGTCTAGGCAGGCTTGAATTGTCGCTAAAGGCGTGCGCATTTCATGGCTGGCATGTTTCAAAAACTGCTGCTCCCTCATATTATATTCAGTAATACGATCAACACCTGCTTTTAACTGTGCTGCAAGATCGTTTAACTCTGCAATGGGAAACTCTTCTTTAGTGAGGTGATCATTGTCTTTAAGTTTATAAGCCCAATTACTTAACAGTTTCATTGATTCGTTGGTGCGCTTTAGCAGCCAAAATACGAATAAAAACAGCATAAAAAATATGGAGATTAAAAGCCAGAAGGCATCAAGCAACAGATTTTCTAAAATATTAAGCATGACTTCATCCGTTTGCTTTGCGCTGTATTCACTCAGCAAATAAATCGACTTCCCTTTGTTATTGCGAAAGAACAACAGCGCAATATAACTGGAACCTCCGGTGTCATTGATATATTCCTCTTCATAGACTTGGTTATATTCTATGTTGAGGTGTGAAAATGGTATTTGAAGATTTAAAGGTATGTTCTCCCAACTTAAATACGCCTGAAGGCCTTTATCTTTTGGTAGTGGTTTGTTTGGCTCCTGCTCTAAACTATTGAGCAAGTTATGCGCCTCCACTTTCAAAATACTGTCCGTCGCAAAGTCAACGGTGCGAATCGTAATGAAAGTCAGACTAACAATGATCGCAATACCGAACGCAATGCCCGCTAAAATAAGCTGCCAGCGTAGTTGTTGTGGAAATGTTTTGGTCGATGAACTACCCATTATCAGCCTCTTTATCATTAGCGATAATGCATAATCCTAAACCCGTGACTGTTTTAATCAGCGGGTACGTAAAAGGCTTGTCTAACGCTTTTCTTAAGGCATGCAAATGAACATTCAGCCTGCCGCGATCGGGTTCTTCATCAGGCCAAACAAAACGCTCTATCTCTGAGCGAGGCACCACTTTAGGGCTATTTCGCAACAACACTTCTAGAATGCGCCACTCCGTCGGAGTAAGCGTAACTGACTTGCCTTCACGGGTGAGTGCTCTTGATTCAATATTAACGGTAAGCGAGCCCAGCGTTTTAAGCGCTTGCTGATTTTGGCTGCGTTTATATAACGCCCCAATGCGCGCCCACAAAATGGGCATAGTAGAAGGTTTTACGACGTAGTCATCCACGCCGGCTTTAAATCCTCCTAACTGATCTTCGGTGCCGCCCATTGCGGTAAGCATAAGTATCGGAGTGGAGCATCCCCTACGACGCAATTCAGTGCAGACATCAAAGCCCCCCAATTTTGGCAGCATTAGGTCTAAAAGAATGACATCAAATTGAGCGCTGCTTGCCAGCTCAACCCCTAAAAGGCCGTTATAAGCGAAGTCGCATTCAGCGCCTTGAAGTTCAAGAAACTCTGCAATGGACTCTGATAGTTCGGCATCATCTTCAACAATTAAAATACGCATAATTAAACTCAATATTGGTCATTTCATAATAGTCTATAATAATCCATCTTAAGACGACCTTAAGATTATCTTAATACCTAATACCCTACATTCTATTTTAGAAAATAAAAATCACTATTATTACTAAGGGAAAGTCTGCTTATGAAGAATTTTTTTTGTATATTCATCTTTTTTTTCGTTAATGTTCAGTGCATTTCAGCCGAAGAATTAACCTTTAAAAGCGCAGAAAACCAACTCGTAGGACATTACCTTAGCCCTTTAAATGACAAGCCCTCCAAAGGGGTTATTATATTTGTACATGGAGATGGGGCCATGTCTTATGATGCGGAGGGTTATTACAGTATTGTTTGGGAGCAGTTAAGAGAGCATGGTTACTCGATTTTTAGTTGGGACAAGCCAGGAATAGGCAGTTCATCAGGTAATTGGTTAAAGCAATCTATGGAAGACCGACAAAATGAGGTGCTTTCAGCGGTTAGACTCATTCAAAAAAAATATGGATTTACCGCGAACAACACTGGGCTTTTAGGCTTTAGTCAGGCCGGCTGGGTTATACCTAGCTTAGCAAGTAAATCAAACAAAATAGGTTTTGTAATAGGGGTTGGATTTGCCGAAAACTGGATTTCACAAGGGCGCTATCATACTCGGGTAAAACACGAAACACTTAAAAAGAGCCCACAATTAATTCAGGATGAAATTAAAAAATATGATGATGAAATAGATGTTTTAAAATCGTCCTCTTCATACGCGTCCTTACCGCCAAATAAAATAGAAGCAGGCGGATTATCTAAAGATCGTTTCGAGTTTATTCTAAAAAACTTCAAATCTGACGCTGCTCAAGACTATAAAAAAATAAACATTCCCGCTCTGTTTTTATGGGGTAAAAACGACATGAATGTTGATGCTAAAAATGAATATGCTAAATGGAAAGACGAACCCAGAAAAAATATAACCGTTAAGTTATTAAATAATGCAACGCATGGCCTTTTAAATAACGAAAGTTTTAGTGGCCAACAGTTTGGTATAATGAAATGGTTTAAGTTGATGTGGTTACAACAAGATGCTTTAGCCCCAGAATTCATGCCCACGCTACTTAACTGGTTAGATCGTAAATCAGCAATTAATGTCAATGCCAATGCGACAGCCATGGTCAGTGATACCATCCAAAATGGTGGTGCCGATAGTGAGTCGTCAAACTCGTCCATAGGCCTCGCGGTAGCCAGTTCGTCTTCTCCTTACATTCGCGGTAAGCCTAAACCCAATGTAATACCTGTCATTGATATCTATTGGGAAGGGCTTTATATAAAGCATGATCGAGCAGGCGCTTTTATAGCTTGGGGAGATAACTGGGCATTAGGATTAGCGGCTGGCCTTGACCGCGCAGGCGGAAAAAATAGAGATAACAGCAAACAACTCACTAACATGCGGCCTTTAGACACTGTATTTGTGGGTGCCTTAGATCTGTTCATTGAAACGTCCAGTGGTGACATCTCTGTTGATATTGCTCATGACTTTAGTAACAAGCATAGCGGTTACAGTGCTGAAGTATCTTACTCGTACGTCATTCCACTGAATGCCTGGAGTGTCGCCCCTAAAATGTCTTTATTGTGGTTAAGTGAGACCGCGAGCAATTATTATTACGGTGTCAGTAAAGAAGATGCCCAACTTGGTCGCGCAGAGTATCAATCGGGCGCCTCGTTTAAATTCGGATTAGGCGGAACCGTGGATTACTCTTTCGATAAAAACAATACAATATTCTTTGATGCCACGATGAAAAAGGTATCTAACGCCATTCGTAAAAGCCCAATTATTGACAAAGACTACACGTTTCACACAACCTTAGGCTATCTGTATTCCTTTTAAAACCTTAATTTGCCCTGTACTTAAACCTGAATCGTGATGCCTCTGCCGACACTGAAATTCGGATCACCCTCAACAACCCATCAACCGCCAGGCCCACATTAAACCCTAGCTTGTTCTCTAGCGTGATGAAACCAAGCTAATACTTGTTGATGAAATTGAGATCCATACAACTGAATAAATTGCTTAGTCTTAAAAATATTTTCATCCTGTAGAGACACAATACGCTCATCAATAAATTCCACGGTTAAAGATAAGCCGCATTCAACCGTGATACAGTGATACCACTGTTCATAGTTTTGGGGAATTGCTCCATTCATCATATCACTCTCTCCAGTTCTGGTTTCTTGGCTAGTTCTTTAATATCTGGGGGGGTCGTTTCTTTTACTAAATAAGAAACTGCGTCAGCCAAGGCAAACTCCCCTAAACTTTCACCACTAACATGACGCAAGTTAACAGTAAGATTCTCTATTTCTTTGACCCCCACAACGGCCATATAAGGTACTTTGTTTAAAGTATGCTGACGTATTTTATGTCCTATTTTCTCTCGCCCACAATCTACCTGCACTCTTAACCCCGCTCTTCTAAAAGCCAAATGGATTCGCTGTGCATACTCATAAGACTTTTCAGATATCGCGAGTA
>JBNMPQ010000114.1:0-8368 GCA_051276935.1 Oleispira sp.
GTTTTGTCATGCTGCCTACTACTTTTTTCCTTTTTTCATCTATCATTTTTTCGAATACTACCATCGCTGAAGCTATCATTAAAGACGATGCTGAAGATCCAATGCTAGCCAAATCCGCTGATCAGAATTCATGGTATCGCCAAGGTGACCGCTGGTTAAAAGAAAAAGTAACCTCGTTTCAAGCTCAATCCCATTCTTCTGATGGATTTCCTGCTGCAAAAAATATCATTCTCTTTATTGGTGATGGCATGAGTATCACCACGTTAACGGCTTCTAGAATCTGGCAAGGTCAGCAGCAAGGAAAGTTGGGTGAAGAGCATTTTTTACATTTTGAAACCTTTCCTTACACCGCGTTAATTAAAACCTATAATAGCAACCAACAAACTCCTGACTCTGCTGGCACTATGAGTGCGATTATGACCGGGGTTAAAACCCGTGCTGGAGTCATTAGTATTGGTCCAGAGCAAGATAGAACAGAGTGCAGTGGCAGTGCGCAGCATCATCAAAAAACACTTCTTGAGTGGGGCCATGAGCAAGGTTTTGATACGGGCATTGTGACCACTGCAAGACTTACCCATGCGACGCCTGCAGCCACTTACGCGCATAGTCCTGAAAGAAGCTGGGAAGGTGATTATGATCGCCACCCAAATGCTTACTGGTACGGCTGCGACTCCATTGCTAAACAATTAGTTGAAAGCGCTTATCCTGCGGGTCTAGATTTAGCATTAGGAGGAGGAGGTTCTCGGCTTAAAAACTATTACACTTCATTTAAGCAACAATTCCCTGCTGGGCATTTATTGAAAAATAGAAAAGACTTGCTTGAATGGGAAACCGTTGCCGTTAACTCCATTAAAGTAGGCCCTATTTTGGGTGTGTTTTCATCAGGGCATATGGACTATGAAATGGATCGAAGCGATGATCAGCCTTCCCTCATACAAATGACAAAGAGCGCCGTTCAATATTTACAGGGCCGAGATGACAAGTATTTATTAGTCATTGAAAGCGCAAGAATTGATCATGCTCACCATAAAGGAAATGCTGCGCGGGCGTTAGCTGAAACCGCGATGTTGGCTGACAGTGTTCAACTGGCCGATGACATGACCCGTGATGAAGATACTCTGATTATTGTCACCGCAGATCATAGCCATACTTTTGTCATGGCGGGATACCCAAAGCGTGGAAATCCTATTTTAGGCATCTCTAAAAATCAGAAAAACGAACGTGTACTTGCCAATGATGGCTTACCTTATACTACGTTGGGTTATGCCAATGGCAAAGCCTATGGGCGGACGAGTCAACTTCAGCAGCTTGTTCATAGCGAAGATAAAGACTTCCATCAAAGAGTGGCGGTGCCCTTAGAATTTGAAACTCATGGCAGTGATGATGTCGCTTTGCATGCCAAAGGGCCAGGAGCTTACCTGTTTTCAGGTTTGATGGAACAAAATGAAATTTTTCATACGATATTGCAAGCGCTTTCGAGTGTCGATATGAAAACGGAGGATTCTCAATGATGATGTCTTATAAATTGATAACACTTAAGAAAATTGATGCTGTGAAAATGAAAGTACTCTGCGTTTTTAGTCTCTGTGCAGCGTTATCAGCTTGTTCGGCTGAGTTAGGTTTTAGCGAG
The DNA here is from genome assembly GCA_051276935.1 of Oleispira sp. GTDB lineage: Bacteria > Pseudomonadota > Gammaproteobacteria > Pseudomonadales > Oceanobacteraceae > Oleispira. Next base: position 1,631 of record JBNMPQ010000114.1, read on the forward strand.
AGTCCAGAAGCCGGTATCAAAGATTTACGCAGTGCTGAACAATGGTATCAGCAAGGCCAAACGAGTGTGCAAAAAAGAAAGTCAGAGCTTTCTAAAACTCGACAATCGACTATCAATAATACGTCGACCGATGATACCAAGGCAAAGAATATTATCTTTGTACTAGGCGACGGAATGGGTGTTAGTACGCTCACGGCGGCGAGAATTTATGTCGGCCAGCAGCAGGGTTTATTAGGCGAAGAATTTGCGCTGAGTTTTGAGAAGTTTCCCTACTCAGCGTTAATAAAAACGTATAATGTCGATCTGCAAACCCCGGACTCTGCCGGTACTATGTCGGCCTTGATGACAGGGATTAAAACCAATGAAGGCATCATCAGTTTACCGGCTTCCGTACAGCGATCTGATTGTTCCACCTTGCCAAAAGAAACCTTACCCACGTTTATTGATCTAGCGAAAACCAAAGGTAAAAGCACGGCCATGATCACAACCGCCAGAGTGACTCATGCAACCCCCGCAGTGACTTATGCGCACAGTGTTGATAGAAATTGGGAAAGCGATGAGTCGATTCCTAATAAAGATAAAAAACTGGGTTGCATCGATATTGCCAGCCAGTTTATTGATAATAAACAGCGGTCATTGGATGTTTTATTTGGCGGTGGCCGTCGCCATTTTTTGCCCACAGCAGACGGTGGTAAGCGCAATGATCATAGAAACTTGATCGAAGAGTGGCAGCAGCAAGGTCGTTATGTCTCAAACCTCGAGCAGTTAAAAAAGTTACAAGAGGTCGGTAAATTAAAGGATTCGACTGCTAATCAGGCTGAGCCTTGGTTGGGTTTGTTTTCTAGCTCGCATATGGATTATGCCTACCAGCGCCCTAAAGAGCAGCCATCGTTGCAACAAATGACGGCGGTGGCTTTATCACGACTGGAGAAAAATAAACAAGGCTATGCACTGGTTATCGAGGCGGGACGCATTGATCATGGGCATCATGATGGCACAGCTTATAAAGCCTTAACCGAAACTCAAGAGCTGCACGAAACGGTTGAGTGGCTACTAGCTCACGTTGATCTCAGTGAAACATTAATCATTGTGACTGCAGACCACAGCCATACCTTAACGCTAGCGGGCTATGCTACTCGAGGTAATCCTATATTAGGCGACGTTGTGTCTAATGATGCAAAGGGATATCCAGAAAAAAATGCGAGTTTAGATCTTGCCGGTAATCCATACACCTCTCTAGGTTATCGTGATGGCCCTGGCGCAGATCATGCTAAAGGTCCTTCATTCAATAATCCAGAGAAAAATGAGTTAGCAAAAGATGATCCTAATTATCGACAAATTGCTCTGGTGCCCATGGATTATGAAACCCATGGCGGAGAAGATGTCGCCTTGTATGCTATTGGACCGCACGCTCAATTGTTCACTGGAACTCTTGAGCAGCATTGGGTTTTTCATGCATTAAAGTACGCGATGTAAGGTATTAAAACAGTCAAGTACTAATAGAAGATCTCATAGAAGAACTGATAGACAATAGTGTAAAAGTTAAGGCGTTAAATTGTGTCCATTTTTAAATTACAAAGATTTTCAGTTAAGCAAACGCTTTCAGGTATGAAGATCTGTTCAGATAGCTTACTGTTTGGTGCGTTAATTCCTATTAATAAAAGTACCCAACGGATTTTAGACATTGGAACGGGCACTGGCATTTTAGCGCTAATGCAGGCACAAAAATCGAAGGCATTCACGGAGTCATCCTTAGAAAAAATTACCGCCGTTGAGTTAACGCAAGCGGCCGCTGCAGAAGCGCAAGAAAATTTTAGTAATAGCCCATGGTCTGAGTATTTAGACATTGTAATACAGGATATTCAGCAATTTTCGAAACACTTTAAACAGTCTGCTGTTGGCTATGATCTTATTATTTGCAACCCACCTTTCTTTGTTAATCAAACAAAAACGTCAGTCGATAACCCTTTACGCCATGCTGCGCGTCACAGTGATAGTTTGTCATTTACCGATCTTTGTCAGAGTATTGACAAGTTATTAACGGACTCTGGCCGCGCTCATCTATTGCTACCCGCAATCGCTATCATTGAATTTTGCGTGGCAGCTTCCGAGGCTGGCTTGGGACTTGTTGAACGTATGGATATAGCAGAAAGTCCAGGTCATCCAGTAAAAGTATCGGCGCTAACGTTCGCAAGAGACGCTGTCTCAGCGGGCCATAAATGTGCCAGTGACAGTGAGTCTGCACTGACATTGATGATCAAATATAAGCACGGGCGACTGAACAAGTTTAAGCAAGCTAATGTACACAGTGATGACGTGCGTGACTTACTCAGTCCTTTTTTATTACGTTACTTATAAGACAGAAATGTACAAGCGCTCGGCCCCACGATAGAGTATGGTTTTCTATTACATAGACTAGGTTGACGATGCAGTCTTTATCAAAATCCATTCTTTGGCCAATATGGCTAATGGCCCAGCAAGAGTTACAGGCTTCTTTCGCTAGCAAGCGAGGATTATTTGTTAGCATGACCTTCATCGTCATATGGACGCTGCTGCTTTTTTATCCCATTCGTTTCTCAGTAGAAGCTTTGCAAAACCCTGATACTCATTCAATCATGTTAAACGCATTAAGTGTGATCGGTTTAGAGCGCTTAAAAGAGTGGCAACTGGCAGAATTCGCTATTTATTGGATTGTCGCGTTGTTTTTATTCCCGGCATCGAGCCTGTTAATGGCGACGGATCAGATGATCTCTGAGCGTAATCGAGGGGGGCTCAGATTTTTAACTTTACGCTGCAGTCGGGGGCAGATTTTCTTTGGCCGATTTATCGGCCACTTACTCATCCAAACCTGCCTAATAGTAATGACTCTCGTAATTACCTACTTGCTACTGATCTTTAACAGTACACAACTTTGGTTAGAGGGATTGAAAATCATTCCCTTGTTATTATTAAATCTAGTGTTCGTTGTCTGTCCTTTTATTGCATTAATGAGCCTATTGTCGGTTTTAATGAATTCTGTGCGCATGGCCTCTTTAATGGCAATTATGATACTGCTACTGGGTGGATTAATTGTGAATGTTGCCGCTTCGTATTTTCCTTTCTTGTCGCTATTAAATTACTGGATACCGGGCGCTCAAGTCGCAGAAATATCTCGGCTCAATCCTACGATGGCACTGTTCACCGTATGGCATCCTGCGATGCAAACATTGGGGTTTTTATTATTAGGCTATGGACTATTTAGAAGGCAGGCAATATGAGTTCTTTAATTGAATGCCATGATTTGACTAAGACGTATGGCAATAAAAAAGCGTTAGACAACGTCAGTTTTGAAATTCAAGCAGGGCAACCCATTGCTTTAGTCGGTCCTAATGGCGCGGGTAAAAGTACCTTGTTCAGTATTCTTGCGGGTTATATGCCAGCAACTTCGGGTGAGGCTAAAATTTTAGGTTATAAAGTGGGCAGCCCTGAATTAATCGGTTGCATTGGTGCTTTACCCCAAGATGCGATGTTTGACCCTAATCTAACGATTATCCAGCAGCTGAGTTTTCTTGCCCGACTACAGGGCTTCGGCAAAAATGAAAGCATTAAGGAAGCGGCTCGAGTTTTAGAATTGATGCATCTCAGTGATACGGCCAAAGAAAAAATGACCGCGTTAAGTCATGGTATGAAAAAGCGCGTCGCCATTGCCCAAGCATTAATGGGCAAGCCTGAGTTGGTGCTATTAGATGAACCGACTGCAGGCTTAGATCCAGAGAATGCTCGCAATATTCGACAGCAAGTCATGGCGTTGTCGGGTGAAACTACCTTTGTGATTAGTTCACATAACTTGGCAGAATTAGAGCGTTTATGCGATCAGGTTCTGCATTTAGACCATGGCGAATTAAAAGCACATAAAATGATTGGTCAGTCAGAAGTGCAGCAATCTATGGCTTATTTAACGTTGCGCTTAGCGATTAAGAGCGCAACACTTGATGACAAAATAAAACAGCTAAAAGCAGTTTTTCAGGTTGAAACGAAGCAGGGAGATGAGTTGATAATTCGTTATAATTACAGCGAAAATCCTATACTAGACCAACAGTTGTTACAGCTATTAGCGCAGCATGGAATTTCTTACCGCCAAATCACTCACGGCCAATCGTTAGAAGATCAGCTTTTTATGAATCAGCAATAATGATTTTAGATTTTTTAAAATATTCTGTTTCTATGTCAATGCTCGGCTTCGGCTTGCTGAAATAGAAACCCTGGATTTCTTCAGCACCAAGCTCTTCAATAATGGCGAGCTGCTGTTGATTTTCAACCCCTTCTGCAATTATGGTAAGGTTTAAGTTATGAGCAAGATCAATAATGCTTTTGGCTAATACTTTATCGTCATCATTGTTTTCTATATCCATAACAAAAGCCCGATCTATTTTGAGCGTATCAATAGGGAATTGTTTTAAATAGCTTAACGACGAATAACCTGTTCCAAAATCATCAATGGATAGTTTGAAACCGATATCTTTAAGCTGATGCATGATTTGAATGCTTTGCTCGATGTCATTAATTAATAGACTTTCTGTTATTTCTAGTTCAATGAATTTTGCTTCTATTTCTGCTTTTAATAGGTGCTGTTTGATATTGGAAATGAAGTCTGGGTGCTGAAACTGTTTAGCCGATAAATTCACTGCTATAGAGAAGCTTTCTAATAGTTTTAAGGAACCTTGTTTCGCGAAGATATTTTGCCAATCTTTTAGCTGCTTAAAGGATTGCTCGATGACCCAATTACCAATGGTGATAATTAACCCAGTTTGTTCAGCAACAGGAATAAATTCGAACGGCGAAATCATCTTACCATCCTCTTTTCGCCAGCGAATTAATGCTTCAACGCCACAAATTTGATGCTGAAAAGCCTGTATTTTAGGCTGGTAAAATAATTCCAGTTGTTGTTTATCAATCGCTGTACGCAAGTCTCGTTCAATAATAATCCAAGCTTGTTCTTTATCTTGAATGTCTTGGCTGTAACATAATATGCCATCACCACCATCAGTTTTTATCCGTGTTAATGCGGCATCTGCATTCGCCAACAGAGTCTCACCTTCAGATCCTTGCGATGGGTAGTGACTAATGCCGATGCTCAATGTTAAGTAGAATTCTTTTCCTTCAATACAAATTGAATGGCTTAGGTTCTGGCGTAATTCAATCGCGAGTTTTTCAGAAAATTTATGCTCTGGAAGTTTGTCGAGCAATAATGAAAACTTATTAGAATCGAGTCGATAAAGTTTATTGCCCAGATCAACACTGCAGTAACCCTGACAGAATACTTGTAACTGCTTGGCGACAGTTTGCATAAGTAGATCACCCGTTTGAAATCCGGCGCTGGAGGTCACAAGATCAAAGCGGTCGATATGGATCAGCATTAATGCGAACGGTGAGCTATGATTATTAGCAACCAGTTCATTGAGGTGTTCATAAAAATAGCGGCGGTTGGGTAGATCAGTTAAAGCATCATGGTAGGCCTCATGCTTTAGTCGCGCCTGTGCTTGTGTTCGTTCGGTAATATCTTCAAGGTAAAGGTGGCAAGTATCGAGATCGCGGAGTAACGATAACGAGTATTCTAAAATACAATTGTCACTTATTTCGCTAATCCATTGAGAGTAATTACTATTGGATTTTTGCAGTTTCAATATATTGTCTTGAAAGCAGTCGGGCAGCAAACTCTCAACTCTTTTCGAGTGATTACCTTGCTGCTCCATCAGTTTAAAACAAGCTGGGTTGCTATAACTGAGCTGTCCTAGCCAGTTAAAACTTAATATGGGATTTGGGCTGCGCTCGGCAAACATAGCCAGTCGGCGTCGATTGATCGTTTCAGTGATGTAAGAGTTCACGTAGTAACCAACAAATGCCGCGATAATGATGACGAAGATACTGAAGCTGATCACCAAGCGAGTGCTTAGTTCTGTACTGGCACGGGTATCTTCTCCGCTTTGGAAAGCCTCTTGATTCACTTGCGCGACTAAAGATTCTAACGCGGGTAATATTCTTCGACCCGTTTCAGTCAGCTCTACTAGCTGTGCGCGCGCACTATCCCAATCCACCTGAGGCTGTTGTAAATTATTATCCAGCTGCTGAGTTAACTCACGCACCATACCATCACCATAGCGAATGTTGCTGATGGCCTCAGAGTTTGGGAAGGCAAGCTCAATTTGATGGAAGTAAGCACTGAATCTATGGTCTAGTTCAGTTAGTTGTGACAGTATTTTGGTACTGTCGGTGGTGGCATAATATTCATAGAGTAAGCGCTCACGTTCGATAATAGCTAAATACAACTCATTGATTATTTGAAGTCGTGGTAGCTTTTCTTCAATTAAGGTCGTCGTGACACTGGTCACTTGGCGTCCGGTAATGAAAATAGTTACCGAAATCGCGAGTCCTAAGCTGAGTATAAAAAGGTAAGCGAGCAGTATTTTAACTCTTGGCTGCACGGGCAATTCCTTTACTGTAATGGTCATAGGTCTATGTTTGACGAAGACTTTTTGAGTGGCGTTGTTGCCATTATGGCCCCTATTTTAACAAGGGTTAGTTAATAAGAGTAGATGATTATTCATGGTTGAATAGGTACAATCAAAGCACACTTTATTGCATAGTCGATCTTGATCCATGACCAGTCCTGTTGATACGCCAGAAATGATTGAAAAGCTGCCTGCACCTGCCCATTTTGTTCATTTACGGGTGCACTCAGAATTTTCTATGATCGACGGT
>JBNMPQ010000115.1:0-8342 GCA_051276935.1 Oleispira sp.
CAGGATAATGCAAGTTAGGCCGTGAAGTCAGGTAACAAATAACAACAGTAAGTTTTTAATCATAAGCGATACTTACGGTGAGTGTTTATAAAACAGGAGGCATTCAGTGACAAAATCAATTCCCATGCTCATTATTTATTTTTTGTTCATTAGCAGTCAGGCATCAGCTTTTGAGATTGCTTTGAATAGCCATGCTTTGACAAGCCCAGTCTTGGATGCAAAAGAAGCGTATGGTCGTGGCAATACTGAATTGGTCGGTATTAAGCTTGCCGAAGGTTTTTTATTGCCCGGTATTAAGCCTGAGCGACAAGAGCCAATGCGCAAGCGGTACGGTGTGCGTACCTTGAATCGACAACCCTTTAAAGACCCTAAACAGGCTGTTAATGATAAGTCGATGAGTCAGCAAGATATAAGGCAGTTGTACAAGCTTAAGCGTTATGCCAATAGGTATAATCTGACTATCATGAAATTGATAAAGGCGGAAAAGCTTGAACAGCAGCGTCGCTATCAGTATTAATGACACGTAATTAATGTGAGTGATCACGCTAAAAAATAAAAAGTTATTTAAAATAGATTATGAAGAAGGCACTATAAAAAATGGTTAGAGAGACCCAAATATGAACTGTCGTCTCGGTTGTGGTGCTTGCTGCATTTCACCTTCAATATCTTCTGCAATTCCCGGAATGCCAGATGGAAAAGCCGCAGGTCAGCGTTGCATCCAGCTTGATGATAACAACTTATGTTTATTGTTTGGTCAGCCTGAACGACCAAAAGTCTGTGCGGATTTTGGCGCCGAAGAATGGGTATGTGGAACAAATAATGAGCAGGCGATGCTCATTCTTACTGATTTAGAAACAATGACTCGTTAATTTACAATTGAACCCTAGGGCATGTTCAAAAGAAACACCCTTATGAAGAGTCTGCTTATGATGTGCTCAGCTTAGCTAAGCTTTAGTCTGTCTTTTTCAGAAATATCAAACACATGAGTAGGGAGTTGTGCATTTGAGCTTTTCTGCTCCATGTTTTGGCGATCAGAAAAGAAGTGTTTTAAGGTTTTGCTGGTGGTTGGGAATGCCAGTTCTTGCCACGGAATGTCAGATTCTTCAAACAGTTGTACTTCAAGGCTTTCTGGTCCGCAAGAAAAGTCTAGGTCAGCCAGTTCACCATGGAAAAATATATGGACTTGATTAATATGAGGCACGGTAATCATGCTGTATAAACGAGGATTTTTAACCCTAGCATTGGCCTCTTCTAACGTTTCACGTAAGGCGCCTTCTTCTGTCGTCTCTCCGTTTTCCATGAACCCTGCGGGCAGTGTCCAATACCCTTTTCTGGGTTCGATTGCGCGCTTACATAATAAGACTTGGCCTTGGTGCGTTGGCAATGTCCCTGCAACGATTCGAGGATTTTGGTAGTGAATCGTATCGCAGCTAATACAAACGTAGCGTTGGCGATTATCACCTTCCGGTATTAATCGACTAATGGGTTGGGCGCATTCTGAGCAGAACTTCATTTTAATGTCCGTTTTACTAACAATGATGAGTCGCTATCTATTTTTACAAACACTGGACAGCTCACAAGAGAAAACGATTAACTTTAATATACAAATACTGAAAGGAAAACATGAAAAGAAGATTTCTTTTATAAAATGCCTGTATTTACAAAGTGATTCAGCTGCTTTTATTGATTCTCTTCTAATATCCTCTCTTTTTCACACAGTTCCTGCCAAGCATTAAATTGACTCAGGTACACTGCTCCCGTTAATTCAGTTAAAAACTGACTGCGCTTAATCTGATCCATTACTGGCCCTTTCACTTCTGAAAGGTAAAAATTTACACCACTATCTTTCAGCCTATGATTAATGGCCTCTAGGCTTTCTAATGCAGAGGCATCAATTAGGTTTACCGCGGGACACATTAAAATAAAATGTTTAAGCTCAGGATTACTGGCTACCTGCTCATAGATTAAATCTTCTAAATAACGTGCGTTGACAAAATATAAACTCTCATCGATTCGCAGGGTCAGTATTTTTTTACAGGTTTCGACATCAAAGCGATCTACATTTCTAAAATGTTCTGTTCCAGGTACTCGCCCGACAATGGCACTGTGTGGCTTACTTGTTCTGTATAAATACAGTAAAAGAGATGAGCCAACGCCGGTTAAAATTCCAATCTCAACACTCTCGAATAAGGTTAAAATGATCGTTGCCAGCATCGCGACAAAATCGTTACGAGAATACTGCCAAGTGCGTTTAATCGCCTTGAAATCGACCAAGGTAAGCACGGCGACAATAATAGTGGCTGCCAACGTCGCTTTGGGTAAAAAATAGATTAACGGCGTTAAGAAAATAGCAGCCAAAGCAATTCCCATTGCCGTAAAGGCCCCTGCGGCAGGCGTGGCAGCACCGGCATCAAAATTTACCACAGAGCGAGAAAAGCCACCGGTAACAGGGAAACCTCCTGAAACTGCAGACGCTATATTGGACGCGCCCAATCCAATCAATTCTTGATCAGGGGAAATTCTTTGACGGCGCTTGGCGGCTAAGGTTTGTGCCACAGATACTGATTCAACAAAACCTACAATAGAAATCAATAACGCCGAAATGAAAAGTTGCTGCCACAGTTCTGCATTAAATTGAGGCAGCTGCAAGCGGGGTAAACCTGTCGGTACGATGCCCACCACATTCACACCATACGACTCAAGATTATAAAACCAAGTAATGAAAATAGTAACCACTACAGCTAATGCTGGGCCTGCTTTAGCAATAATATTAGCCATGAAATTGGATACGTTAAACGTTAATAATAAAGATTTAAAATATTTACGTACCCATAATAAAAACAGCAATGTGGATAAACCGAGAATGGCCGTTGGCCAATGAGTTTGTCCTGACTGTGCAATCAACCCCGCAATAATATCAAATAAATTATGGCCTGAAGATTCAATGCCCAAAATGTGCTTAAGCTGACTAGCAGCAATAATTAGCCCAGAAGCGGTTATAAAACCTGAAATAACAGGATGGCTTAAAAAATTAGCCATAACACCTAAGCGGAGCAGCCCCATTACGATTAATATTCCGCCAGATATCCAAGCCAAGACAATGGCGATGGCCAGATACTCTGCTGTGTTTTGTAAAGCAAAGCTGCCAACCGCCGCGGCTGTCATTAACGATACAACGGCAACAGGGCCAACAGATAAGAATCGACTGGTACCGAAGATTGTATAAGCAACAAGGGGAAGTATACTCGCATATAAACCTACCTCGGCAGGCAAACCTGCCAGCAACGCATAGGCAAGAGATTGCGGAATCAACATAATGGTGACGATAATAGCGGCTACAAAATCACTCACGAATAAGCTGCGGTTATAGTCTTTTGACCACGTAAGTATGGGTAGATATTTTTTTAACACATTCCCTCATCCGCTATTCAAACAGGTTAAATAGCTATTTTTTTGCCAAGGCTTCAAGTCGAGGTTGTTGACCACTTATGTTATAGCCTGCTTCTGCAGCGGTATTTAAAATATCATCGACCGACATCGTATTTGCTTGAGAAAGCGCCCAAAGAATTGAACAGCGAGTACCTGTCCGACAAAATGCAAATACGGGCTGAGGCAGTTTTGCTATTAACTGACTGAAGTCTGTTACGTCTTGATCCGTAATACTGCCGGATACGACAGGCTGATGCTGCCATGTTAATCCCGCAGCGTTGACTGCGCTTTCTACATCCGACATTGTTGGCTGATCGTCGCTTTCTTTATCAGGGCGATTACAAATAACCGATTTAAAGCCCAGTGCTGAAAGTTTAGATATGTCTTCCAAAGCAATCTGTGGGCTGACGCTTAATTGATTCGTTAACTTATGAATTTGCATGATGCCATTTCCTGAATTTTGCTAATAAAAAGATAGATGAACTTTAGCATATCAAATCATCTTCAATGCTATTTCTCCTATTCATAGAGCGATCATTCACGATTTTTTGTAAAGTACACTTTAAACAACAACGCTACTAATTTTTACTAAAAAGTTAAATTAATCGGGATCTTTAGATATGCCTGACCATTGTCTTCTGCTTTCGGCATGTGACCTGCTCGCATATTAACTTGGACTGCGGGTAGGATTAAGCGAGGCATTCCAAGCGTTGCATCGCGTTCAGAGCGCATACTAATAAATTCACTTTGGCTGATACCCTCTTTAATGTGAATGTTATGAGCTTTCTCTTCGGCGACGGTTGTTTGAAAAGCGTATTCAGCTCTTCCGGGTGCTTTGTAGTCATGGCACATATATAAACGGGTCGTCTCGGGTAGCTTAAAAAGCTTCTGAACCGATTGATATAATGTACCAGCGTCACCCCCAGGGAAATCACAACGAGCCGTGCCATAATCTGGCATAAATAAAGTATCACCCACAAAAGCATCGTTTGAAAATAGGTAAGTTAAGCACGCTGGAGTATGCCCTGGAGTATGAAGCGCATGCCCTATTAATTGACCAATACGTATCTCATCTTGATCTTCAAACAGTTGATCAAACTGACTGCCATCACGAACAAACTCCGTACCTGCGTTGAATGCTTTGCCAAACACAGCTTGCACTTGAGTAATTCCAGCACCAATGCCTGTTTTAGCCGCTGTTTTTTGTTGTAAGTAGGGCGCTGCTGACAAATGATCAGCATGCACGTGAGTTTCTAAAATCCATTCAACCGTCAGTTCTTGATTGTCAATGAACGCTAAAATTTCATCGGCAAATTGCGTCGTTGTTGTGCCGGATGAATAATCAAAATCTAAGACTGAATCTATAATAGCGCACTGTTTACTAGCACTGTCTTGTATTACATAGCTGTAAGTAAATGTTGGCTCATGAAAAAACGCGGTTACTATGGGTTGGCTATGATCATTCATACAACGTCCTCAAATACTTTAAGCTTTAATATTAGGTGTTAGATTTTTTTAATCTAACTATATAACCATTTATAAATACTGTATCAGCTGACAGCGTCATATCCAAGCAGATATTCTATCGGGTTCGTGGGACTATATTTTCATTTAGGCCTTATTAGCTTAAAACGGTTAATAAAAGGTTAGAAGAATTTAAATAAATTTTTTTTCTGTATTCCAAAAGGCATCGGTCGTAAAATAGCCCGATGACTAATCAAACTCTCCTAAATAAGTTAATTAATAGCGTACAGCAGTATGAGGGCCGTATTATCGATCAACCCAACCTGATACAGGCAGGTGTTTTGATTGCAATAACGGATGAGTTAGACCCACACCTTATATTAACGCGACGTGCTGACCATCTAAAGACACACAGCGGCGAAGTCGCGTTTGCCGGCGGTAAACGCGATGATACTGACCCGGATATCATATTTACCGCTCTTCGAGAAGCCTATGAAGAAATAGATTTGGCCTCTCAAGATGTCAGGATTATTGGGCCGCTCGATCAAGTTGTTTCTCGTTTTGGTTATATTGTTACACCGATTGTGGGGATCATACCTCCCAATTTGACCTTCACTGCGAATCTAGAAGAGTTGGATGCGGTTTTTAAAGTCCCCTTACGTTTCTTTTTAGAAAATGAGCCTCATGATTATTTTGAACGAGGTCCCTTTTCCATTCCTAGCTTTCATTACGAAGGTTTTCGTATTTGGGGCTTAACGGCGATGATGATTACTGAAATGGTCAATAATCATCTTGATGGTAATATCGCTATTCGATTTTAAAAAATAGCGATCACTTATATGCGCCTTAGTGACGTTTATTTAAAGTATCTATAGTTTTCTGAAACCATGTTTTGGCCGCTTCTAAGGTATGTTTTTTTTCAAACACATGGCGCAGTGATTTCAGTTGTTGCTCGAACATTCCCGGTTTGTGTAAGTCTTCAGGTTTTTCATCAGGCCCTAACGGCAAGATGTGTTCAAAATAAGTCCCACTTAATAAATGCCTTAAGAGACCTTCACCTAGAAACGGCTTGTCGCTATTTAAGGTGCGAGTAGCCCGCAGTAATCGACGAATATCGTATTGCCCCGGATAAATGTCGGGTACCTGTTTTTTGATACCTAACAAGCTATAAACACCCGTCCGCGCAGTGCGTACTGAACTTTCAAGTGTAAACACTACATCGTTATGAGTTTCGACAAACTGACCAAGGCAAGCTAAGTTTTTACTGCCTGCTGGTACGGCCCAAGGTCGGTCGCCTTTCGCACGAGGCATAAATTGTCCCGTGATATAAGGCATCAGTGCGGTGCGTATTTTAGTGGCGCTGATTATGTCGTTAGTTTGTTCAGTTAAACCAAGGTGGTAACACATCTCAATGAGTATCTCTTTTCCGGTACAGTCAGGCATTGCTTTCTTCACCAAGTTACCGGTCTTGTCCATCAATAAGGCGTACACCCAAATAACGATGACATCGTTTGGCTGGTCAGGAAAGTGAGGCTGGCGGTTAACGGTAAAGCTCATTAACCAATTTGAATCGGCAAAGGTAATTATGCCACCCGAGACGGTTTTACCCGAATAGGGGTCATTGACCGACAATTCTTTCAGTTTATCGATTAGCGGTGAGGGCTTGCAGGTAAGTGTCACCGATTCCCACATGGACGCTGGCGCATTACCGCAGAATTTTTCAGGACGGCCAAACTTGCCTGACTTCTTCGCTAAGTTTTTCCATAACGCCCAGCCTGAACTGCCATTAATTGCTTGTTCGCCGAGTTTTAATTCAGGCACAGTATCCGCATCGCCATAGGCAGTATCTTCTACGATAGAGCCGTTGGTGACAAAGACCAAATCGTTTGGTTTTACCGGTATGTCATGATCGCCATTTGGGGTGCGACACTTAATGGCGGTCGTTGTCATGACTTCATCGTGTATGTTCATTTCGACATCGGTAACGACCGTGCTAGTTTGAACATTGACGCCCTTGTCCTTTAGCCATTTTAGCAATGGAAGTACAAAGCTGTCGTATTGATTGTATTTAGGGAAAACAAGTCCTGTCATGTCGTTTAGGCCATCCATTAGATGGAGAAAACGGTGCATGTACAGTTTCATTTCTAATACTGAGTGCCAGTTTTGGAACGCAAACATTGTGCGCCAAAATAGGTAAAAATTTGTATTTAGAAAGCCTTCGCTGAACCACTGCTCTACCGAAATATCATCTAAATCTTCTTTGCGCGCCATGATTAGTTTAACCAGCTCTATCTGCTGCAGTTTGCTAAGATCCATGGTTGAGAAGTCTTTTAATTGACCCTGTTTTTCGAGTAAGCGCGCCTTCGACCAGTTTTTATCAACATCGTTGACGATGCGGTATTCATCTAAGACGGTGAAAGGCTCAGGTAGCTCTAATGCAGGGATTTCTGAAAATACGTCCCAAAAATTTTGATAGGTCAGTTCCATTTCACGACCGCCGCGAACGATATAGCCTTGTTCTGCATTCCCTGCGCCGTCGAGCGCACCACCTTCAACATCTTCTTCCTCTAAAAAGGTGATGTTTTTTGCGGGCATGTGGCCATCGCGAATTAAAAAGAAAGCGGCCGACAATCCGCCTATACCGCTGCCAACTATATAGGCCTGTCGATCAGCAACCCCTTTTGTTGGCAAAGGGCGGTTGTTGACATAAGACCCGTGTAAATCGGCTGGTGGCAGCGAAGTATCAATGCCGTTGTGTAAGTGAGTGCTGGATGCGTCAGGAGTGACATTGATGGGTTGTTCTGCCATGGCATCAATATGAATTTTTAATCCTGAAGTATTGATTTTAGATAAGTGTGGTTGAGTCATGAAATTTCTCTCCAGAGGGTTGTGTTATAACCAAGGCGGTGCTAAAAATTAATTTAGTTATTAAGCGTGAAGCTTAAAAAATGCAACGTTAATTCATATCTGTTGGTTATTGTTGTCAAAACCTGCCCTAGGTAAAACGTGACTATAGATAGGCTTGAATACAAGAGATAACCAATGCATAGGTTTATTTAGAAAGATTAGTATATTACTGGCCATCATCCTTGCAAGGTATTTGGATATCGATTAAGTTCTATCTTCATGCTATTTGATCCTGATCATGTTTCGAACATAAACGTATGTCTTTGCACAACTTTAAACCTTGCTTTTCCCGCTTTAATCAACAAGAGAGACTTCATGTTATATCAGTTAGGCAAGCGTAAACCTGTTATTGAAGGGGCGCATTTTATTGCCGACAGTGCCAGTATTATTGGTTCTGTTGTACTAAAAGAAAATGCCAGTATTTGGTTTAATTGCGTGATTCGTGGTGATAATGATGTAATTACTATTGGTGAAAATAGCAACGTTCAAGATGGTGCAGTATTGCACACAGATCCAGGATTTAAGTTAACACTGGGTAAAGG
>JBNMPQ010000116.1:0-8218 GCA_051276935.1 Oleispira sp.
CATGAATGTATTAAATTACTTTAATGGTGATGGCTTAGGCGAAGGTTTTCCAACGGTGCGTGGAGCCAAAACAGCAGAAGCTTTCGATATGCAAAGTAAAAAAATCGTTGCCGCTCTTGAGGCTATTGATGCTGATATTATTGGGTTAATGAAGTTAGAGAATGATGGCTTTACTCGCAACAGTGCTATTCAGAACTTGCTGGATGATTTAAACAAAGTCCAGACCGCAGGTAATGAATATCGCTTTGTGAACCCTTTTCTCAATGATCCAGACATGCTGATTGGCACTGATGCCATTACGGTGGGTTTATTATACCGTCCGAATAAGGTCTCTTTAGTGGGTGAGACCGTTATTCTTAATAGCGCAAACTCTCCTTTGGATGACGAAGGTAAGCCATTGTTTGATGACCGAAAAAATCGTCCATCATTCATTCAAACTTTTGATTACGAAGGCCAAGCTTTTACCTTGTCAGTGAATCACTTAAAATCTAAGGGATCTTCTTGTGGAGAAGTCAACGAGGGAGACGATGGCCAAGCTAATTGTAATATTATGCGTACTCGAGCTGCTCAAGCGCTCACTCAGTTTTTAGCCACACACCCAACCGGTATTGAAACCGATGAAGTGATGATCCTTGGAGACCTGAATGCTTATAGTAAAGAAGACCCCATGCAGGCTTTTTACGAAGAAGGGTTTAGTAATTTAAAATACACCGACAAAGCAACAGAGACTGACCCTTATTCTTATTCCTTTGCAGGATTTTTAGGGAGCCTAGATCATGCGCTTGCTAGCGACTCTTTACTTGAGCATGTCGTGAGCGTTGATGCTTGGCATATCAATTCAGTAGAAGACAGTTTGATGGATTATCAAACAGAAGAGAATGGCCAGACCTATGACTCTATTGATCATTACGCAGCGCTGGATGCGTATCGCTCATCTGATCATGATCCTATCGTAGTTGCTTTGGATATGCTTGGAGGCCACTTAGGGTTTTTTGGATTGGCTCTGCTAGGAGGGCTAGCTTTTAATAGAAAGTCATTAAGCACAAAGGCATTTAATAAAGGGCATAAGTAAACACTCGATCCTAAGTCATAACGTTGATGGGTGGCATATTGATGCTGCCCATTTTTATTGGATCTTTTGGTGCTTGCTTGCAGAAGGGTTATTGTCTTCGTAAACTACTTGATTACGGCCACGATCTTTAGCCACGTATAAGAAATCATCAGCTTGCTTTAATAAAAGGTCTTCACCGTCGTAATGAGAAGGGATACAACACGCTAGACCAATACTCACCGTGACCGACAGTGATTTCTGTTCCCAAGTAACGTGTAGTTCAGCAATGTGTTTTCGGATCCTTTCGGCAACCTTGTAAGCGCCTTCTTTCGGAGTGTTCGGTAGTAACACCGTGAACTCTTCTCCCCCGAAGCGGGTAACCGCATCACTCGGACGTTTAACTACTTCTTGCATACTTTTAGCGACGGCTTGCAATACGATATCGCCTGCCTGATGGCCATGGTTATCGTTGAATGATTTGAAGTGATCAATATCAATAATCAATAATGAAACCCAAGATTTGTCACGGTAAGCACGACGATATTCTGTTGGAAGTTTTTTATCAAAATAATGGCGATTTTTAACCTGAGTTAACGAATCCGTTATCGATGTTGTTTGAAGGTGGTCATTCAAAAGTTCTAACTCTTCGGTACGTTCTCTGACTTTGTTATCAAGCTCTTGATTGGCTTCTATTTGAATTTTCAACATTTGTTCTTGAGTTTCCATTCGTGTCTTTCGCTCGCTATTAATTCGATCAGCTAAGCCTAGCGCGAGTAATAAAACTTCCAGTACGGCACCTATTTCAATAGCATGTTCAGTGAGGTTGTTAATAGGAAGCAAGCCGAATTTTTGTCCACTATAAAGTAAAAATCCGATCAATATGGTTATCCAAGCAATAATAAACAGCATGACTTCGCGGCTTCTACTGCGCACCCATTCTTGTAGAGTCGCAAAAATACCAATGCCTGCCGCCACAATAGCAAGCGCAGCACCTACTCTTATCATAATGGCATAAGGTAATATGAGTACGGCAATGCAATAAGCACCGGATATCCAAACAAATGATAAAACGAGTCGATTTAAACCTGGTCTAAGAGTGGCTAGTTTTAAAAACGTGGAACTAAATAATGCACCAAAAATAATGATAGGACCGATTAATAATACAACAGAAAACTCATGTAGTTGTGGACTGTTAGGCCATAAATATTGATATCCCCAACCATGAATGCTCGCCATAAACAGTGTGAAAGAAGCGATGTAAAAAATATAAAACAAATAACTGCGTGCCCGAACAATAAAAAATATTACCGCGTTATAAAAAAGCATACTCAGTAACACGGCATAAAAAGCAGCACTAGCAGCATTCTCTATGGCAACAGTTTTCCAGAAATGACTTTCTGTTTGCAGTGACAAAGCAAGTTGAAGCGAGCTGGAGGTTTGTATGTGGAGGTAAACAGAATATTCTTTATCGGTGTCTATTTTTAATGGAAATACAAAGGTGGGGTGTTTAATGGGCCTTTTATTAAAAGGTAATTTGTCACCACTGTAAAATTCTTGTACAACCTCGTTGTCCGCTAGTAAGTAAACGTCAATGTGATCGAGTAAGGGATAGTTACTGCGTAAAAGCCAGGGAGTCTCTGAACTGTGTGTATTTTGCAGTGGAAACCGGAACCAGAAATGTCTTTGATTAAAGCCAAAGCTGGCATCTTTAATATTTATATCGTTCCATGCGGTATTATTTTTTTGACGTACTTCGTCCAAGGATAACGCGTCATCATGACTGATGTATTGAGCCATTCCAAAATAGTTTGTTTTCTGCTCGTTATAAACAATTTGGCTAGTGAATCCAGCAAAAGAGATACTGAGAAAAAAGAGAAGAAATCCAAGCTGTTTCAGCATATTTTAGTGATATCACGTTGATTAAAGACAGTTTTAGTATAGTTACATTTTTTCATGACGAGCGTTCATTTTCGGAATTAAGCATTATTAATTAAACGGGTACGTTATAATAAAACCAATGGGTTGACAGGTTAATTAAGGAGTAAGCGACATGGGTTTTAGCGGCACTAATCGCCATTGGTTTATTATAGGGGCTGAGTTTCCTGTGGGTCAGTGTTTGGCTGATTTGGCCAGTGAATTAGCACTTCCTTACAGTTCCCGTCGTTTGGACAGTCGAGAGCCGCTTTCAATTCCCTTAGGTATGGCTTCCGCCCCTTTGGCTATAGTGTCTGCTTCTGGAGAGGACGCCAACGCGATAGAGCACTTGGAAGCGTGGATTGAGCGGTTAATTGAGCAGGATATTCCCATTGTTTTACTTTCCTCTGCCAAGGTATTTGCTTATAACGAGCTAGGCAGCCTCGAAAATGATGCAATGACAGGAGATGAGCGATTAATTTCGATAGAAAACCAGGTCCGTCAGCAGCTTCGACACTTAATTGTTCGTGTGAATCAACCGTTCAGCCTATTGACGGGAGATTACGCGGTACAAATGCTTGCCAAGGCGCGCAGCCAAGGTAGTTTAACGCTAGACAACCTTATTCGTATTGCGCCGACACCTGCTGACGATATTGCTCAGGTTATTCATGCATTGCTGCAACAAATTGATTGTGATGAATCCTTATGGGGTACTTACCACTATTGCAGTGTGGAGAGCACAACGGAATATGCGTTTGCCGAAGTCTTATTAGCAGAAGCTCGCCAGTACGAAGATCTTGCGCATGTGACACTCAAAGAGCTAGACGATGATAAATGTCAGCCTAGTGAAACCATTTTAGACAGCAAATTAATTAAGCATAACTTTGGCATCAAGGCGAAACCATGGCGTAAAGCACTCAGCCGTTTAATTCGACGCTATTATCGTGCTGATGATAACAAAGATACTTGATTCAATGGGCGTTCATTCCGTTGCTAACGGACCCTTCATAATAGCTTGATTTGAAAAATTATAGAGAGAAACCATGTCATTTTGTGATTCCCCTGCGTTAGTGAAAGGCCTTGTGCCATTAGAAGATGCTCGCGTCGTGTTGGCACAGCGTGCGCAGCAATATGGCACTCTAGTGGGAACCGAAACCGTGGGCCTTCCTTCTGCATTAACACGAGTTTTGGCTGAAACAATCACCTCAGCCATCAAGGTTCCAAGCTTTGATAACAGTGCGATGGATGGTTACGCTTTACGCTTAATTGATTGTCAGCAGCAGATCGCCGACAAGGGCAATATAGCACTCAGCGTATCACAACGCATTACGGCAGGAGATGCGCCTGAACCGTTATTAGAAAATACCTGTGCACGAATTTTTACCGGTGCCGCTGTCCCTGAAAACGCCGATTTGGTGGTGATGCAGGAGCAATGTGAAATAACTGAAAAGGGTAAGGTGATTTTTCCTGCCAATTTAATAGATGCTCAGCCGCAGCAAAACATTCGCCCAGCAGGGCAGGATATTACAATAGGCCAAACGCTGTTTCAGCCCGGTCGCATTTTACGCGCAGAAGATTTAGGCGTATTAGCCTCTATGGGTTTTAGTCATGTAGAGGTAAAGAAACCATTAAAAGTCGCTGTTATTTCATCCGGTGATGAGCTTGTTGAGCCAGGTAAGCCTTTGAGTCCTGGAAAAATTTATAATACGAATAGCTTTACCTTAATCGGTTTATTGCAGCGCATGGGAATGGACGTTGTGGGGCCATTTTTTGCAGCTGATACGCTTGCTGATACTCAAAAGGTGTTAACTCAAGCTAGCGCACAAGCCGATGTCATTATTACCAGTGGTGGTGTCTCGGTGGGTGAAGAAGATCATATTAAAGCGGCGATTAATAGCGGCGGCGAACTAGAAATGTGGCGTTTGGCGATTAAGCCTGGTAAACCGTTTGCGTTGGGGCACGTTAATCAAACACCTGTCATTGGCTTACCCGGAAACCCTGCTGCTGTGGTGGTTACTTTTTATCAACTTGCGCGAGATTTTTTATGGGCTGTGCAAGGTGCTGATGTGCAACCACTATTAGTAATAAAAGGTAACGCGACATTTTCCACTAAAAAGTCTATTGGTCGTACTGAGTTTTTACGTGCACGATTTAATGCTGGCGACATTGAAATTTTCAACAACCAAAGCTCAGGTGTTTTATCCTCCTCTAGCTGGGGGGACGGGTTCGCGTGTGTCCCAGCAGGTGAATTAATTACGGTGGGCGATGAAATAGACTTTTACACGTTAACGACCGCACATGGACACGGCTAATGACGGCGCCCAGTAATCTATTAAGTGGATTAATTCTAGCGGGCGGTGAAGGTCGCCGAATGGCCGGTAGAGATAAAGGCTTGATCTGTTTAGCGCAGAAACCCTTAGTTGAGTACGCGATTGATTGCATAGCACCGCTGGTGGATGATTTAACCATTAGCTGTAATCGTAATAGAGAGCTTTACCAAGGTTATCAACTCGATTGCATCGCTGATAATAAAAGGGATAAAATATCGGAATCTTCGCAAGGCCCAATGGCTGGTTTGGTGGCGGGTTTGCAGCATGCAAAGCATGATTGGTTACTGGTAATGCCTTGCGATACGCCCTTAATGACGACTCAAATGATGGCGCAACTATCAAATAAACTATCGACTCAACTGCCGACTCACACATTGTCTTGTTTAAATACGAAGACATCGAGTGATCCATTACAGGCGATTGTATTTTCGCATCAAGGGTTACAGCCCTTGCATGGTTTATATCATAAAAGCATGCTACCTATTTTTGAACAGTGCTTGGCTGAAAATAAAAATGCCTTGCAGAAATTATTGCGTTCTATGGACAGTATTTATATTGTGGAAGCAGAGAGTTCTGATCTCAGCTTTAATAATGCGAATGATTCGACAGAGCTGAACACGATAGAGCGGCTAATCGCAGATAACGAATTTTATAAAAAATAAGTTGGAAATGAAAATGGATTTAACCCATTTAGATGAAAAAGGCCAAGCGCACATGGTTGACGTCAGTGAAAAAGACGTGACAAAGCGCGAAGCATTAGCTCAAGCCATTGTGACTATGCTACCCAATACATTAACCATGATTACCGAAGGTAAACATAAGAAAGGGGATGTATTAGCAACTGCACGTATTGCCGGCATTCAAGCGGCCAAAAAGACTTGGGAATTGATTCCTATGTGTCACCCTTTAATGATCGCTGGGGCTAAGGTCGACATTCAAGCCATCAGTGCAACCGAGTTACGTATTGAAGTACGCTGTAAAGTCGCTGATAGAACAGGTATCGAAATGGAAGCGTTAACCGCCGCTTCTATTGCGGCACTGACTATTTATGATATGTGTAAAGCCGTCGATAAAGGCATGACTATTGGTGAAATTAAATTACTGAAAAAAACCGGTGGTAAAAGTGGCGACTGGAACGCCAAGTAATTAATATTTTTTAATGGAGACCGAGATATGATTAACGTATTATTTTTTGCTCGTCTTAAAGATGAGGTTGGTCAAGCCGGCCTGCAGTTAGGTGATGAGTTTTCAGGTAAAACGATCGCAGAGCTGCAACATGTTTTAATTGCTCAGGGTATGAGTGCTTTGCAGGATGATAGTATTCGCACTGCGCTAAATCAAAACTTCTGTAATCTTGATGTCGTCATAAATAGTGGCGATGAAGTGGCTTTTATGCCCCCAGTGACTGGGGGTTAATCGTGGAGTTTCATGCAAGGATGCCCGTAACCCTATTTAAAATAATTTGCCATTTTTTAAATCCTAAGCAAATAATCAGTGCGATAACCGCCATTGATAACGAGGCAAAAGCAGAGCGCGTTCATCTCGATGATGATATTGAACGTAAGCGAGTTTGGCTGGTTATCATCGTTGCTTGTGTGTGTTTATTGATGGTGCACTACTTAAAATATGCCAGCGTATTACTCGACACTATTCGACTTGTTGAGGCTTGGTTTGATATTAAAAATCAGGCTTGGTCTCGAGGGTTTCGCTATCATCCTTATCGCGAATTATTAGGGTATGTGTGGTGGGGATTCTGGAATGTGCTGTGCTTTTTGATAATTCCTATGTTAACGATCAAGCTGGTATTAAAACAGTCTCTGAAAAATTATGGTTGGCAAGCGGGCCGTATTAAGCAGCATTGGTTGGGTTATGCGCTACTTGCATCGCCTATTATGTTTTTTGCATTCTTGGTGAGCTTTCGTGAAGACTTCGCTAGTCATTACCCCTTTTACGATTTAGCACACAAAAGTTGGTTAGATTTAATTTTATGGGAATGTATTTATATATTGCAGTTTATCGCGGTAGAGTTTTTCTTTCGAGGATTTTTGGTTAACGGCTTACGTATTCCCTTTGGCAGTTTATCGGTCGCTATTATGTGCTTACCCTACCTTATGCTGCACTTTCCTAAATTGTGGTTAGAGTCTTTTGGTGCTATCTCTTTTGGTTTTTTCTTAGGCATCTTAGCATTACGCTCTAAATCTATTTGGGGTGGCGTTGGGGTGCATGTTGCCATTGCTCTAATGATGGATTCTATGGCGATGATGCAGACGAAAGGCTTTCCCGATCAGTTCATGCGATAGCTATTTTGGCGAGTGCAGACTGTTCCATTTTTGGTAAACACCTTGAGGCATTATTAGACTAATCTTATGTCTATCTTTGGCGTATAAAGATAGTGTTATTATCTTATTTAATTCTTAACGAATAACTTTATCTAGGACATCTATTATGATTAAAGCTTATGCAGCTTTTGAAGCCGGCGGTGAATTAAAAGCCTACGAATACGATCCAGGTCCTTTGTCAGATCACGATGTAGAAATAGCCGTTGATTACTGCGGTATTTGCCATAGCGATTTAAGCATGCTAAATAACGAATGGGGCATTACTCAATATCCTTTCGTTCCAGGTCATGAAGTGGCAGGTACAATCAGTGCGCTAGGTAAGCATGTTAGTAAATTTAACATCGGTGATCGTGTTGGATTAGGTTGGCATTCGAGCTATTGTAACGATTGCAATACTTGCCTTGAAGGCGATCATAACTTATGCCGCAAGGCACAAGGTACATTGATTGGCCGCCATGGTGGTTTTGCTGATAAAGTCCGTGCGCAAGCAACCAGCGTTGTGGCTTTACCCGATGCGTTAAGCAGTGAAAAAGCAGGGCCGCTTTTTTGTGGTGGTGTCACCGTTTATAACCCAATGGTGCAGT
>JBNMPQ010000117.1:0-8216 GCA_051276935.1 Oleispira sp.
GTAGTTGAGCGCGTAATGCTAAAACACGTGTAACAAGTTCTTTCTCGGTAGTCCAACGTTCTTCTAAGTCAGTTAAACGTTCTTGAGCATCGGTTAAAGCCGATTGTGCTTTATCACGACGTTGTGAACTTTCAATACCCACACTGCTTTCGCGGGCGATGATTTTTAATTCAGTTTCTAATGCTTGAATGTGCTTGCGGCAATCATCTACTTCTGCCGGAACTGCATATTGGCTAACGGCAACTCGCGCTGCAGCAGTATCTAATAAGCTAACCGATTTATCAGGCAACTGACGGGCTGGAATATAACGATGAGAAAGCTTAACGGCCGCTTCAATCGCTTCATCCAGTACTTGTACTTTGTGATGGTTTTCCATCATAGTCGTCATTGAACGCATCATTAAAATGGCTTTTTCTTCGCTTGGCTCTTCGATTTGAACAAGCTGGAAACGACGCGTTAAAGCGGGATCTTTTTCAATGTGCTTTTTGTATTCAGCCCACGTTGTGGCGGCGATTGTTCTTAAATCACCACGGGCCAGTGCAGGTTTTAATAAGTTGGCTGCATCGCCGGTTCCCGCGGCGCCGCCAGCCCCGATTAAGGTATGGGCTTCATCGATGAACATAATGATGGGTGTTTCTGACGACTGCACTTCTTCGATCACTGAGCGCAGACGATTTTCAAATTCCCCTTTCATGCTCGCACCAGCTTGTAATAAGCCAATGTCTAATGATAATAATTTAATATTTTGCAGGGGGGGTGGTACATCACCTGATGCAATGCGGTGGGCGAAACCTTCTACAACGGCCGTTTTACCGACGCCTGCTTCACCGGTTAATAGTGGGTTGTTTTGGCGACGACGCATTAGGATATCAACCATTTGACGAATTTCTTCATCACGGCCAACAATCGGGTCGATCTTGCCGTCTCTCGCTTGTTGCGTAAGGTCTACCGTATATTGTGATAACGCTTCCGTACCCCCCATTTGAGGGGCCGTCGCGTGGCTTGATTCCCCCGGGATTGAGAAACCATCATTGGCCGATAAGCTGTCTTCGCAAGATCCTTCAACAATTTTATTAAACTGATCAGACAGTTGTTCATCGCTGATCTTGCTGAATTCATTACTGATAGAGAATAAAACGTTTTTCAGATTTCTATCCGACATCATACCGATGATGATGTAACCTGAGCGGATTTGGGTTTGATTAAACGCTAATGAAGATTGTACCCACGCACGCTCGATGGTCTCTTCAAAATCAGCTGAGAAGTTCATTAAGCTGCGAGTACCGACAGGCAGGTTGTCCATAAACGCAATAACTTCTTCCGCGAGCTTGGCATTATTAATATCAAAGTACGCTAAGATTTTGCGTAAGTCGGTATTTTCAAGTTGCAAAATCTGATGAATCCAATGAGCCATTTCAATGGTTGGATTGTTTCTAAGTTTGCAAAATACACTGGCACTCTCAGCGGCTTTAAAAATCACTGGGTTTAGCTTTCCAAAAAGTGCGGTGCGTTGAATCGTTGCCATTTATTTAGTTCCTTTAAATGTATGCATATTATTTCTATTAAATTTAATTTTTAACTTAATTTTCAGTTTGATTTTTATTACGGTACTTGATTTAGACTTCAATAATAATGCCTGTGAAATTATCGCGAGCCGCTCGACTGATAATCTCTTCATTCATGGTTAAGCAACGCTCTTTTGTGCTATTAGGCATGTTGATTATTTTTTCTATTTCTAAATCTGATATTTCGTTATAAACACCGTCTGAACATAATAAAAATTGATCACCTGGCTGAGGTTGGTGATAACTAATCTCTAGCTCTAAATGATGATCACCTCCAACAGCTCGTGTGATTAGGTTTTTACCCGTAAAATTAGGATCATCTTTCTTGATTAAACCCTGATCAATCTGTTCTTGCTCAACACTGTGATCTTTACTTAATGGGCTAATTTTTTGGTTACGAACCAAATATAAACGACTGTCGCCTGCCCAAAAGAAGACGCAGGTTTGATTGCGCATCATCATGCCAATAACGGTACTGCCGCAGGCTTGTTGATCATTTTGCTTGGCATAATCAATTAAGTGAGAATTTACGTCTTGCAGCGCAATATGAATTTTATTCAGCGCTTGTTCCAGGTTGCCAGATATATCGGTAGCCGCAATGCGGTTAACGACTAATTGGCTGGCGTAAGATCCATGACTATGACCGCCCATTCCATCGGCGACTAGCCATAAACCCGCAGAAGGTTTTAGCAAGAGTGCATCTTCATTTTCTTTGCGGCTATTTCCGGGGTCTGTGAAACCAAAGGATTCGGGTATGGCTTTGAACGTTTGCGGGCGATGATAGGCTGGTGTTATTAACGGAGAGACCGTAATGTCGTCTAGGTCAATATTGACTTCATTCAGATTAACATCGATATTCGTGAGAGAATTTAAGGGCTCTAGTGGTGCCTGCTGATTATGTAATTCATTAACCAACTGAGCATGCTGAGCTGCTTTCGCTAAATTTGGTTTAACAATGTCAGTTAAAGATTTATCATCATGCTTTTCGAGACGCTCACTTTTCTTTAACTCAGGGCTTGATAAAGGCAATGATATCCATTGATGTTCTTGCCAGCTGCCGTCAAGTAGGCCGCAGAATTGATCAGTTGCGGGTAACTTATCTGAAAATAGAATGCTGGGTTGGTAAGCTTCAGAGCCTTCATTCCACCAAAAAGTGAAGCCTTTTTTAGACTCAACCAAATTGTGTAGCATAAAGGACGATACACTGTGGTTAATCGTATTCGCTGAATTCACTTCTAAGCGTAAGTTAAACGCTTTATCCATGGAGGCTTGGCCTGCAGGAATATCAGCAATGGCGTCTATCCATTTAGGCTGAAGTGCGGCTATTTTTGCATCAAAAATTTGAAGGTTGGGTTCGTAACCTTCTAATAAATCAAGCAGTAAGTCTTCAATGTTCTGAAACCATTGGTTAGCCGTATCCGACAACATAAAAGGAATGGCTTTCGGGTCGACGGCTTGGGCAACCGTTAAGGGAAAGTATCGACCCACAGAGTCAACACTTGGAATCATAATGCCTAGATAGGCTTTGTCATCGATAACCCCAGGGGCAATACAAAAACGCCACATAGGGCTCTGACTGTAAATAGGCAGCCAGCGTTCCCCCAGTTGTTTTTGGCTATGAAGAATGTTGATCTTTAGCCACTCATCCCAGCGGTTCATAAATACGCTGCTCATTCGACGGTGTATGAAATCACCGGTCAAAGGAATCTTGCCAAAAAACCCTAAATTACTCATATTTATTCCGTTATCTTTTTGTTTTACATTACTTATTAAATTGAACGTTTACACTAGTATTTTAAAGCGGGCACTTAACCCCAGCTTTCAATCAGCAAGATTGTTAGATTCTAGTGGGGCAGCTAAATTTAAGTTTCTTGGATAATGCAAATGGATTATTACTGGTGCTTGCAATAAGGTCATAACGTACTTCATAACCATTGCTGTTTAATTTTAAATTATATTTTTCAGGTTTTGATGTGGCTGAAAGCGAAACCTTATTCAATACTTTCATCCAAGCCCACACGCCTGTTTCAACCATATTACTGCTGGTGCCATCGGTATGCTGAGTATTAATTCTTACACCAAATTCGGCTTGTGGGCCTGGCCACGTCATTCTTTTAGTCAGTAAGGGGCCATGAGAATACTGTTCTTTTTGGCCACTAATATTGAAAGTAGTTTTACTAATGGCTGCGCTCATACTGTTTGGGCGTAACGAGAAATCAACACTGGCTTCAGCACTGCCATACGGAAAGTAAGCTCGTTTAATTTTTTCGGCAGTTTCAAACGTTTTGAGCGCTGCTGCAGAAATAACAATGGGTGTCATTTTAGAAGAACGAACTTGCCAAGGCGATTTTGAAATATCGATGTACTTTCTTAAGTGAGTATTAAAAAACGTATCCATCATGCCGGTGTAACCAAAGAAGCGAGAGAAATCTTCAAGGTGCACGTCATTTCTTGAAGATTGCTTAAGCGGATAGCGATTTTCAATGGCGGCTTTACAAAAACTCAGCATCTCGTCTTTCCACATCTGATTAAGATGAGTAATTACGCCACTTTGTGATAACGATAGGCTGCGAGAAACCATACTTTGCAGTACCGGTTTCACGAATATATTGGGTTGATTTTCACTGATGTAATTTATTTTGGTCGCAACGGTACTGACTTTATCCGCCAAAGCAGGAGGAACGGCCCCTGCAATATTTTCGAATGAGATAGCGGTAATTATCTTCTTTAGTTCTTCTAAATTGGCAAGTAGCACTGCATTACCTGCTTGCTCACCTTCATCGGCATCAATAAGGGCATGAATGTCAGAGAACTCTTCGGTCACGATGTCTTTTCGCAGCGATGATAGATTACCAATAGCGTCTACAGAAGCGTTGCCGAGTAGCTTAGTCAATGTTTCTTGGGCTTGTTGTAAAGCACCATTTTCACCGGCTTTTTTAAGCAATGCATTGGGCTTAGTCAGTTGCGTTTGATCCGTAATCGATTGCATTAGCATGACAAAAGGCGATGCCGGCGAGGTCATTACATCGAGTACTCGGCGCGCTTCTTCAAAAGAAGTAAACGGCATGATATCCAAATCGGCTAAGAGATCGCGGTACTGTTTGCGGTAGTCATATAAGTAACGAGATTTAACTTGTTCAACAATGGCTTCACGATCCATGTGTTGAATTGCAGGATGATCTTCGCCATACACCCACGCTTCACCTAATACGCTATCAGCTACTTCATTAATGCCACCTGCGATTAAGAATTTATAAACAGGCTTTGTGTATAAAGGCGATAATCCCTCGGATAAAGATTGACCACTTTTACGAATAAATACGAGTTCAGATAATGATTTACCTGCACCTCGGAAGATAGAAAACCCTTTGACGCTGAGAGCACTGTTATTTTGGCCAAAGTTTCTTTGCTTGATGCGTGCATAAATTTGCTCATCGAAACTAATTGATTGCAAGCTAGCGCGGGTTTCATTAATGAGTCTGGCATCTAATGCCAGTGGCATTGGCAATGGTCGCTTAGCGAATAAGGTATTGATGTGTTCAGACAGCTGTATTTGCTGCTGCTGAGTAAGGCTGGCACTTTGAGATTTCAGCCACACTTCGTTAAAAAAGGCGATGACCTCACCGGATTGATAATGTTCTTCTGAGCCTAGCATTAAGTAGGTTCTTAACGTTATGTACTTAAGAGAGAGTGGCAGTTGGCCTTTGGTCAAAATAGTTTCTAACTCTAAAATTAAGCGAGAATAGAAAGCGGATTTTAATGTTTTAACATAAGCATTGTTAGTTTGCTGTGCCAACTTTTCTTGTTGCGATAAACCAAAGCTATTGTACCAAGGGGCTGTGAATATTTGAGCTTCTTCCTGACGTACATCCTCTTGCTGCAATTCATCAATTGGGAACGCCGCTATTTTTAACATGTTTAGCAAAGGCAGTGTGCTAATGGGAGAGCTTTCATAGCGAGAGATCTTTTGAGCTTGAAGAATGGATTGATCGATATTGCTTTCAACATCACTGATATATTCCTGGCTATAAAGAAAGCCGCCAGCCCAGGTTAATGATAAAACAAAGGCTACAGTTGCTATCCCTGCACCTGAGAAGCGGCGCAACCAGCTGAGTCTTTTCTCTAGTTTAAGATCAATGCCCGCTAAGCTGGATTCTGCAAAGGCGACTTTAATAAGTAAGTCAGAAATGAAGTAACTTTTGCCGGTTGATTGATTGGCACTTTGTTGTTGGTTATAGGCTAGCTGATTGACTAGACGATCAATGGGCATCCCTTCTTGAGTACCACTGGTAAAATAAACACCTCGTAGCATGGCGTCTTTTTCATATTGGGTATTTTCAAAGATATCAGACAAAAATTCATTCAGTTCTGACTTCAATAATTGCAATTGTTTAGGAAAGCCAATAATAGCCGCTCGGCGTTCAATCGATTTCTCAGTATTAACACGCCCTAGAGATTGCTCTTGAAGGCGACGCACCAAAGAATCAAACTCTTCTTCGAAAGCATGGCAAGGATGATTTTGGTCGTCGAGTAGAAACGTTGTTCCCCAAACCTGCTTACGATCATCTTGATCAAGGTTAGAAAAGAATTCGCTAAAGCCGCTGATTAAGTCAGATTTAGTAATCATGACGTAAATTGGGAAGTTAATTCCGAGCTGTGTGTGCAGCTCTTGAATTCTCATTTTTATCGCCGCAGTATGCTGTTTACGCTGATGCGGTGTTTGTAATAATAAATCACTGGCACTGATTGTGACAAAAGCACCGTTAACAGGCTGGCGTTTACGGTATTTCTTTAACAAGGATAAGAAGTTTAACCAGCCACTGCTATCGGTATCTTGGTTACTATCTTGAGTGACGTAACGACCAGCGGTATCAATCATAACGGCTTGATCGGTAAACCACCAATCGCAGTTACGGGTGCCACCAACCCCTTCAATAGACTGCTTGCCGGTACTTTCTGTGAGAGGGAACTTCAGTCCAGAATTAATCAGCGCCGTTGTTTTTCCACTGCCAGGTGGACCAATGATGATGTACCAAGGTAAAGAATAGAGATTAAGTTTTTTCTTAAAAAAACCTGTTCCTTTATTCAATAGGGCCATTGCTTCAGAAAATCGGCTTTGTAAAACTCTTAATTCTTCTTGGTTAATATCATTGCCAGAATTATCTTCGACAATTGCGTCAACCATACCTTGTTCTTTTTTATTAGAGACAATAATAGAGATGAGACGTTTGATTAACCAAAATAGGGCAACCACAAAAATTGTTAACCACTGATTCATAGAATCCGCTAAAGGCGTCCATTCACCAATACTAATCAGTGGACCTATTAAGAACACAAAGATGGCAAAGATAATTAATAAAAAGATGCCGATCGTCCAGGGACTGCTAAAAAAACTCTTTAATTTATTCATTATATTCATATCGTGTATAAGTTGATTTCGATTCGACGGTTGATGGCTCTATTTTCTTTCGAATTATTGGGTACGATGGGGGCCGAATCAGCAACGCCTTCACCCACAATTTCTCTATCGGGCATATGAGTTTGAAACAGTCTTACAATTTCATCAGCGCGTTTACTTGATAACTCCCAGTTAGAAGGGAATTGTAATGTTCTAATTGGAATATCATCGGTATGCCCCGTTATTTGAATAAATCCAGGCGTATTTTTTAACCCAGAGATGATATTGGCAATGGTTATCTCTTTTTGTTGTGTGAGCTTGGCTGACGATGATTTAAACAAATTTGAACCAAAAACAATAATACGAACGCCGCCAGAAATATCTTCTACAGTCAGGTTGTTCTGAGTAATGTCATGTTTCAGCTGATTGCGAATATAGCTTAAGTGTGTCGTACGCTGGATAGGTCGATTGTTTCTTACTATCGGCTGTAAATTGGCCGAAACCGAGGCGGCTTTAATCGCCACTGGATCAGATTCTTGGCTAAGCAGTATTAATAAAACAGTAAAGACTAATACCGTGATTAAAAGAGAGAAACCTGCCGTTATCAGTAGGCGTGAATTTCCCGATAGGCTCTTTTGCTGGTCATTTACCGCGCCACGCCAATGGTTAGACAGTTGCTTAACGGGTGCAGGGCGGTAAGTTGTGATGATTTGGTATAAGTTATCTTGAATACTGGCTATTTCAATAGAGCCGGTATCGCTAATACGATAGCGCCCTTGAAAACCTAGGTCTAAAATCAGGTAGCATAACTCGATTAAATCGAGATTCATCGCAGGGCTTTGAGTTAGTAGTTTAATGATTTCAAAAAACTGAGCGCCCCCTTGATTGTTTTTATGGAAGGTCATTAATAAATTTCGGGTGGCCCACAAGCTTTGCCCACCCCAAGGCGTCGACATCACCATTTCATCTAAATAGGCACACACAATGTAGCGTGCTGTGATAATTGATTCTTTTGGCAGTCCTTGGTTTTTCAGCTGCAAATCGATCGTTTTTAAACTTTCTGCAATTTGCTGATACAGCGCTTTAGGATCAGGATGATGGCTCATAGAGCGAACGTTAATGCCCAGAGTCAGCAGCGGTGTTGCGGCTGAAACAATCACGTTCACATCGGAGTGCAATGATACTTCAGGAATTGATCGCGACTGCGGTATTGGCGGCGGCGTGGCTTGCGGTTGATTAAACGCAGGCTGCGC
>JBNMPQ010000118.1:0-8212 GCA_051276935.1 Oleispira sp.
TTACGACCCTTTACTTTAAAGTGGATATGAATCTTAGTAAAAACTGATGGCACGGCATCAGCACGCTCGGCTTCAATTTCGGCCACACAATCTACAATGTCTTGGCGTTGCTTCTTTAAAATGCTCATGACATCAAAGCTAGTACAACCACCCAATCCTAATAGTAATAATTCCATTGGGCGTGCGCCCTGGTTTTTACCACCATGATCTTCAGGGCCATCCATCGTTACTGAATGACCAGTACCTGATTCACCAATGAACTTGACGTCACCGCCCCACTTAATTGTCGCTTTCATTAAACTTCTCCGTAGAATGGCGCAAGGTTACCATAGCAAAGGTCGATAGAATAATATCAACACTCATTCTGAGACCTATTTACTCGTAGTATTAAACCAGTTTGATAGAATAGTGCTGGTGTATCGTATCTTGCTGCTGCACCATGTTGTATTACAAATATATAATTATGACTACGCTATTGTTTTTTTAATGAGCATCTCGCTCTTTTTACCGCGAATGGGTAACTGATTTATGAGCCTTTATGGAACGAGTACCAAAGCCGAATATATTGATATTTTTTTAGAACATGCTCATCGCCGTCGTTACCCAGCTCGCAGTACTCTTATCTATGCGGGTGATCAAAGCGATTCACTGTTTTTACTTGTCAAAGGTTCAGTGTCCGTCATCATTGAAGATGAAGATGGTCGTGAGATGATCATGGCCTACCTGAACGAAGGCGACTTCTTTGGAGAGATGGGCCTATTTGATGTTGAAGCTAAAGCACGTACTGCTTGGGTTAAAGCGAAGGCAGATTGTGAAGTCGCTGAAATAAGCTATGTCAAATTTTTAGAATTGGTTAAAGACGATCCTCGTTTGCTTTACACCATCTTCGAACAAATGTCCTTACGCTTGCGAAATACAACGCGAAAAGCCGGTGATTTGGCTTTCTTAGATGTAACAGGACGAGTCGCTCGCACTTTATTAGAGCTGTCTCAAGAACCCGATGCAATGACCCACCCTGACGGTATGCAGATTAAAATCACACGCCAAGAGATCGGCCGTATTGTGGGATGTTCTCGCGAAATGGTGGGACGTGTACTAAAAGCTTTAGAGGAACAAGGCTTGGTCGACGTTGCAGGAAAAACCATGGTTGTTCATGGTACTCGCCGCGCAGCCACTCTTCCACGAAAAAACCTCTAAAAAATCAAATAATCATAGGCAGATTACTCAACCTTGTTCTAAACTTACGTTAGTATTTTTGGAGCAAAGACTATATGAGCGACCAAGCGTTATTCAGCGACGATGAGCACCTGCTTGGAGACGATGATGAACAATTACCAATGGTTGAGGATCAGACATGGAAAGTTCTGATCGCAGATGACGAGCCGGACGTTCATAAAGTCACTCGAATGGTTCTGCATAATTTTTCATTTGATGGTTTAAAGCTTGAGCTAATAAGCGCCTATAGTGGCCAAGAAGCGAAAGATATTATGGCGTCTCGAGATGATATTGCTCTCGCGATGCTCGATGTTGTTATGGAAGATGAGCATGCTGGTTTAGAAGTCGCTCGCTATATTCGTGAAGATCTTAAAAATCGCTACACTCGCTTAGTTCTAAGAACTGGCCAACCAGGCCAAGCCCCTGAAAATGAAGTCATTCGAAACTATGATATCAATGACTACAAAGACAAAACTGAACTTACGACAACCAAACTCAATACTTTGTTATATGCGACGTTACGAAGCTATCGCGATATTTGTACCCTGAACCTTAATCGAAAAGGGCTTGAAGGTGTTATTAAAGCATCAACGGAAATTTTTAGTTCAGGCACTCTCAACAAGTTCGCCAGCGCAGTACTCTCTCAAATAACGAATTTACTAGGGCTGGAACAAAGCGCTTTATATTGTTCATCCATTACCCATGATACTCAGCTCGATATAGAAACACGTACTTTTAGAATATTAGCCGCCACTGGCGATATGAGAACTAGTCATACTGTCACCAGCTTTGAAGAGCTGCCAGAACAAGTACGAGAAGGTTTTAAAAAAGTTTTAGCAGATCATAAATCTCACTATCACGAAGACTATTACATTGGCTATTTCTCTACCCAAAAAGGCAGTGAGAGTTTACTCTATGTCACTGTTCGTCATGAGTTAAGTGCACTTGATAAGCAATTATTAGAAATCTACGCTGCCAATGTAGCCGTAACTTATGAAAACCTGCTGATGCGAGATGACATACAGGAAACACAAAAAGAACTGGTTTACATGCTAGGTGAAGCCGTAGAACAGCGATCTAAAGAAACAGGGGCACATGTAAAACGCGTGGCTCAAATCTCTCAGCTATTGGCCACCGCTTATGGCTTATCAGAACAAGAGGCTGAGTTGATTAAACTGGCATCGCCATTACACGATGTTGGTAAAGTAGGTATTCCAGACAGTATTTTAAATAAACCGGGCAAACATACTCCAGAAGAATGGGAGATCATGCAAACCCATGCACTGATTGGCGAAGAGATTCTGGCTAAATCAGACAAACGTATTTTGAAACTTGGCTCTATCATTGCTGGCCAACATCATGAAAAATGGAATGGCAATGGCTACCCACGCGGACTAAAAGGCGAAGAGATTCATATTGCTGGGCGGATTACAGCACTCGCCGATGTATTTGATGCGTTAGGCAGTAAGCGTTGCTATAAAGACGCGTGGCCCATTGAAAAGATTATCGCTATCATAAAAGAAGAGCGTGGCAAGCAGTTTGAACCTAAGTTGGTCGATTTATTTGAAGAAAATATTGAAGAATTGATGGCTATTCGCGAGAATTTTCCAGATAACTACTAATATAATCTGTTTTAGAGCGGATATAAAAAAAGGCACAAAAAAAGCAGGCTTCAAATTGAAGGCTGCTTTTTTATTTCTGCTCTTAAATATAGCGTCTATGCACCATAATTGTATAAAAAGCTTAGAAAAACAACTCGGCTAGCTTATCTCCAGGGAATTCAGCACGCATAAAAGCTTCCCCCACTAAGAAAGCATTTACCTGCTTGGCTCGCATCGCAGCAACATCTTTACGGCCCAAAATACCGCTTTCAGTAATCACCATACGATTTGCAGGAATCTGATCCAGTAGATCATAAGTATTTTGTAGACTTACTTCAAAAGTATGTAGATTACGGTTATTAATACCCACTAATGGCGTATCGAGCTTAAGTGCAGAATGTAATTCCTTCTCATCATGAACTTCAACCAAAACATCCATGCCCAATTCTGTCGCTAAACCCGAAAGGTCTTGCAGCTGCATGTCGCTCAAAGCAGAAACAATTAATAAGATACAATCAGCGTTGATCACCTTAGCTTCAAAAACTTGATAAGGGTCGATTAAAAAATCTTTACGGATAACAGGTATTGAACACGCATTACGTCCTTGCTGCAAAAAGACTTCACTGCCTTGGAAATAATCTTTATCAGTTAAAATCGACAAGCACGCCGCACCAGCTTTTTCATAAGATTCGGCAATGCGTGCAGGATCGAAATCTTCACGAAAAACCCCCTTACTCGGCGAAGCCTTTTTAAT
The DNA here is from genome assembly GCA_051276935.1 of Oleispira sp. Taxonomy (GTDB): domain Bacteria; phylum Pseudomonadota; class Gammaproteobacteria; order Pseudomonadales; family Oceanobacteraceae; genus Oleispira. The sequence goes on from JBNMPQ010000118.1 coordinate 3,571, forward strand.
TTCGGCAATAACCGCAGGCGAACCGGCTGCAACTTTCGCCTGCATCGCTTTATAAAAACCACGGGCTTCAGGTTGATCAAAAGCACGCGCTTTCATGTTAGCTAAAGAAACTTCTGCACTGCGCTGTTTAACTTCAATCACCTTGGTATCAAGGATCTTTTTTAAAATCGTTGGAGTATTCATTAATCACTTTCCTGTACCTATTCAGTACTTTGTATAAGACTGAGTTAGCTAATCTATTTTCACTGAACCGAATTAATAACTATTTAAACTAGACTTGGTCTTCTACAAAGCAACGCGTAAAGGTGACTAGCTCACTTAATTTCCCCAGTGCTAGGCCTGAATAAATGGCATCTTGAGCCATTTCAACACCCTGCTCCAAACTATTCGCGATATTGGCTGCATAAATAGCTGCGCCAGAATTCAAAGCAATAATATCAGCCGCTTTATTACCTGCGTCACTTTCACGTTTACCTAACGCGTCTTTAATTAACTTATAACTCTGCTCAGCATTCTCTACCGTCAAACCAATCAAGCTCTGGCTATCGATACCCACATCCTCAGGCTTCAATTTATACTCAGTAATCTCGCCATCTTTTAATTCCGCGATTGAAGTTTCAGCCGCTAGGCTAATTTCATCAAGGCCATCGTCAGAATGCACAATCAAGACATGCTCACTGCCTAAACGCTGTAAAACTTCGGCTAATGGACGGCACAAAGCGGCGTTAAATACTCCAATTACTTGGTTTTTAACCCCCGCTGGATTGGTCAGTGGGCCAAGCATATTAAAGATTGTACGCTGAGCTAGTTCTTTACGTGGGCCGATCGCATGCTTCATTGCGCTGTGATGAGCAGGTGCGAACATAAAACCTACACCGATCTCATTCACACAACGAGCAACCTGCTCCGCCGTTAGCGTTAAAGAAACACCTGCAAATTCTAAAACATCAGCGCTGCCGGTACTGGAAGAAACACTGCGATTACCGTGTTTAGCAACCTTGCCACCTGCTGCTGCAACAACAAAAGAAGAAGCGGTCGATACATTGAAGAGATTAGAGCCGTCACCCCCCGTACCACAAGTATCAACAGCATTAGCGTCATCAACTTTTACCCCAGACGCCAATTGACGCATAACCGTCGCCGCACCCGTGATTTCATCAATGGTTTCGCCTTTCATACGCAGAGCCACTAAAAAGCCACCAATTTGAGCAGGGGTCGCTTCTCCCCCCATTATCTGATTCATCACCTCAACCATCTCTTCTGTGGTCAGGTTCTGGCGCTCAATAACTTTAGCTAAGCCTTGCTGAATATTCATGTTGAACTTCCTTCACTCTTTATTTTTCGCTTTACAATTTTAACATTGCAATCGCGGCTAGCTATTTACTGCGCTTTAAAAAATTATTTAACAGCTCATGACCCTGCACGGTTAATATCGACTCAGGATGAAATTGAACCCCCTCGATATCCAGTTCTTTATGGCGCACACCCATAATCTCTTCCATGCTCCCATCCTGATTTTCGGTCCAGGACGTTATTTCTAAGCAATCTGGCAAGGTCTTTTTATCAATCACCAACGAATGATAACGCGTAGCAACCAATGGATTATTGAGATCTTTAAATACACCTTGATTGGCATGAACAACTGGCGACGTTTTACCGTGCATAACCTGCCCAGCGCGTACGATATGACCACCAAAAACTTGGCCAATACTTTGGTGACCTAAGCAAATACCCAGAATGGGTAACTTACCCGCAAAGTGACGAATCGCTTCTACCGAGATGCCGGCTTCTTTTGGCGTGCACGGCCCCGGTGAGATCACTAGGTGATCTGGATTCAACGCTTCAATCTGTTCGATGGTAATTTCATCATTACGATAAACCTGCACATCGGCACCTAGCTCGGCAAAATATTGCACAACGTTGTAGGTGAAGGAATCATAATTATCAATCATTAGTAACATGTTAAACCCCTCCTATTGGTCCAAGCCAGCTTCAGCCATCGCCACTGCACGAAATAGTGCACGGCCTTTATTCAATGTTTCTTTCCATTCAAGGCGTGGCACAGAGTCAGCCACTACACCTGCCCCCGCTTGAATATTCAATATGCCGTCTTTAATCACTGCAGTACGAATCGCAATCGCCGTATCCATGTTCCCGTTCCAGCTTAAGTAACCCACCGCTCCACCATAAACACCGCGTTTTACCGGTTCTATTTGATCAATAATTTCCATTGCCCGAATTTTGGGGGCACCACTTAACGTACCCGCGGGATGAACCGCCCGTAATACGTCCATTGCAGTAATACCTTCTTTTACCTTACCAGTCACGTTAGAGACGATATGCATCACATGGCTATAACGCTCAACAACCATCTGGTCGCTCACCTTTACCGTACCAACTTGAGAAACACGGCCGGCATCGTTACGGCCTAAATCAATCAGCATCAAGTGCTCAGCAATTTCTTTCGGATCAGAAAGTAATTCTTTCTCTAGTGCTAGGTCTTCTTCGGGTGTTTTTCCACGGTAGCGAGTGCCGGCAATTGGCCGCACAGTCACGTCACCGTCTTCTAGGCGTGCTAGAATTTCTGGCGATGAACCGACAATATGGAAATCATCCAAGTCCATAAAATACATATACGGAGAAGGGTTTAAGGTACGAAGTGCGCGATAGACTTGTAAGGGATCACCTTCAAAGGGAACTTGCATGCGCTGAGAAATCACACACTGCATCACATCACCCGAAAGGATGTATTCTTTAATATCCTCAACCGACTGCTGAAATTTTTGCTCACCAAAACCCGATTTGAAATCGCTTTCGTCAACTGTTTTAGGGGTTGCCAATGCTTGGCCTATGTCACCTTGGTAAGGCTGACGCAGCTTGATACGCAACTCGTCTAAACGAGCTTCTGCTTTCTCTAATGCCTTTTCTTGCTCTGGATTAGCCAAAACAATCAAATAGATTTTGCCGCTAAGATTATCAAATACAACGACCTCTTCCGATACCATTAGCAAAATATCTGGGGTGCCTAATGTATCCGGTGGACAAGAGTCTTGAAGGCGATTTTCAATATAACGCACCGTATCGTAACCAAAATAGCCCACTAAACCACCATCAAAAATGGGCATATTTTCAAGTACAGGGACGTTATATTTTGCTTGCAACTGTTCGATATAATCTAACGGGTCTTCAACATCTTGCTGAGAAGTCAAGTCGCCATTAACGAAATGGCTAATGCTCAAACCTTCCACTTTAATAACTTCTGAACAAGGCAGACCAATCATGGAGTAACGACCCCATTTTTCGCCACCTTGAACAGATTCAAGTAAATAAGAATAAGGCCCAGAAGCCAGTTTGAGATAAGTAGAAAGTGGCGTATCAAGATCCGCCATTACTTCGCGCGCAACAGGTATGCGATTATAGCCTTGCTGCGTTAATGTATTAAATTGTTCAGGAGTCATGAACTAGTCCGTCAAGCAATCAGATGCGATGGTTTAAAATAGGTAAATTAAAGACGATATTGAACCGATTGGGCTCTTAAACCCTTACCATCGCTTAGAAAAGAGATGCCCCTGTTGATTAAGGCATGTGTACTGAAAGGACACGAAAGTGCTCCTAGTCATCAATTTGTAAAAGTAACTAACTATACCGAGTTGGCCGGATTGAGTCTAGCGCTTACGCCAATCAACCCGTGGCCAGCCACGTTGCTTGGCCAATTCAGCCAGCTGCGGATTGGGGTTCAAAACTACCGGCTGATTGACGGCTTCTAACAAAGGTAAATCGGCGTGACTGTCACTGTAAAAAACCGCCGTTGAAAGTTCAAAGCCTTTCTCTTTAGCAAATGCTCTGGCCATTTCAACTTTTCCTTCGCCATAACACAAAGGCTTTGTAAGCCCCATAATTTTGCCATTTTTTATATTGAAACGGTTGCCAATCACAAAGTCTAAGCCCAAGGCATCTGCGTACGCCTGCGCCATTATCTCATCTTGTCCCGTAATCAGAATTAATTTAGTGCCTTGGCGGTGGTAAGCAAAAAGAAGAGAAGCGGCCTGTGGATAAATATATAAATGCCCTCTTTGATTAAAGAAATCTCTAATATGCTGACGATACTCGCTTAAACTCATGCCTTTGGTGCGCGTACGATAATAATACGATAATCGCCAGTGGCTCACTTTCCCTTTTTTGTAAGCGCGATACAAGGAGGCCAGAGCTTGTATAGCTTCAAGGATTGCCCAGCGATCAAAGCGCACACGCCATTTTATCCACAAGCTACTGGCATCGTTATTAATTAAAGAATCGTCTAAATCAAAGAATACATGGGAGGCCTGATAAACTTGCAATATTTTTTCCACAGGCATAAAGAAGTCTCTAAAACACTCGAAATAGTTATAAATAATGAGTTTTAAATTAACACAGGGTCGTTAATTTAACCTCTTTAATACCTTCATAAATCAATATTTTTCATCATTTTCGACATTAGGGGTTGAAAAATGAAGACGATTGCCACATGTTTTATAAGAGCGCAGGCAAGAAAGTCTGATGGGAAATCAATAATCATTGCCTTAGGCAATTTATTTGACTTATCTCATAGCGCTTTTGCAATCCATGGACCATTATTATTACTCGTACACTTATAAGGATTCGC
>JBNMPQ010000119.1:0-8190 GCA_051276935.1 Oleispira sp.
TTCATGTAAGGGTAAATAGCGGCCAGCAAGGCCCCTACAAAAGATAGCTGAATTGTTAAGGTATTAGTAAATAGCACCAATATAAAAGAGGCGGTTAATAAGCTAAAAAACACGATCATCGCCTGCTTGCTTGTCACCGCTCCGGTGACAAGAGGGCGGTTTACTGTGCGTTCGACATGACCATCTACTTTGCGGTCGGCATAATCATTAATAACGCAGCCTGCAGAGCGCATGAAGATAACGCCTAGGGTAAAAATAACAATCAAGGAAAGATCTGGAATGCCTTTCGCAGCGATCCAAAGAGCCCACAGCGTTGGCCATAATAAAAGGTAGATACCAACGGGTTTATTGAGACGCGTCAATTCAATAAAAAGCCTAATTTTTGGCCAATGCTTGGCAATAACAGGGTGTTGTAGCAAGCTCTGAATAGGGGTCATTGTATATCTTTTTAGTTATTCAGTGGGTTAGTTTAACCGCGGGAAGTGGCTGAGTGAAGGCTTCCGTTACGAGTATGGGTTTCTGTTGTAAATAGAATACAGAACGTCTTGCCCATGATAAAGATAGATCATTCTTCGGAATTCTATAAGCACTCATTTTACCACGGCGCATTCTAGGATGTTTGAACAGGTAAGCCCCAATGGATTTATTGCCCCAATTTTTTAACTGACATTCGTTGCCTATTAATGTGTTTTTAGGCATACAAGTGCGTGCATACACTCTGGGCTTTCCTTTTACACTTAATACAACATCACGACACCAAGCCGTTTTTTGATTGCCAACGCATCCTAATAATAAGGCCTCTTGTTGACTCAGTTTTCGCCATCCTTGGAATAATACGTTAACCGTGAAGTCGCCATCACTTATGGCAATCAGCTGTGCCGTTAAAGAGCCAGTATTAAATAATGTTGTACGCCAATCTAAAGGCACCGTGAAGGTTTCTCGTTTATTCCGTGCCGACCACGACGGGAAAGATTGAGATAAATATTGACTGATAATAGACGGATGTTTCATGGCGCGGAGCATGGATGAAAATTGGATTAAAGGCAAGATGACTAATCATTTGTGTTGATTTTTTAAGCGAGGAACAGTAGGTTACGGCTGCTTTAATAGTCATTATATAAACTGAAGAGAGTTGTACTCATGAAGAAATGGGAATGCGTTGTTTGTGGTTGGGTATACGATGAAGAAGAAGGTTGCCCAGAAGAAGGCCTAGCACCGGGTACCGCTTGGGCTGATGTGCCAGAAGATTTTATTTGCCCTGACTGTGGTGTAGGTAAAGACGATTTTGAAATGGTTGAGATTTAATTCCAACGATTTCTAGAAAACTATTCCACCGATACGAAGATAATAAAATATGTCTCAAGCCAAAGCCCCTGTGATTGTAATTGGAACCGGTTTAGCGGGTTATAACCTCGTTAAAGAATTCCGCAAGCATGATGCTGAAACACCGGTATTAATGATTACTGCTGATGATGGTCGTAATTATTCTAAGCCAATGCTATCGACCGGTTTTACCAAAGGTAAAAGTGCCAGTGAATTAGCCATGGCTGATGCGGGTAAAATGGCAGAGCAGTTGAACGTGACTATTCGCACAAATACCCGAGTAACAGGCATTGATGCTCCAAGGCATCTCGTCTTAATTGGCGAAGAGCCGGTAGGGTACAGTAAACTTGTACTTGCATGGGGCGCAGAGCCTGTTGCCGTGCGTATTGAAGGCGATGCTGGCGAGCATATTTTTGCTATCAACGATCTACAAGATTACGCTAATTTCCGTGCCGAACTGGAAGGTAAAAAGCGTGTATTGATTATGGGTGCTGGTTTAATTGGATGTGAATACGCCAATGACTTAAGCAATGGTGGCTATGACGTTGAAGTCGTAGCGCCAAGCAGTCAAATTTTACCTAGTCTATTACCTGAGCAAGCAGCAAGCGCCGTTCAGCATGGTTTAGAAGGCTTAGGGGTTAAGTTTCATTTAGGCCCACTTGTTAGACGAGTCATTCAAACCGAAAAAGGGTTAGTGGCAGATTTATCGAATGGCGAACAGATTGAAACCGATATTCTTGTATCGGCTATTGGCCTACGCCCACGTTTGGATTTGGCGGTTAAAGCCGGTTTACAGGTAAATCAAGGTATTTGTGTCGATCGTTCGTTACGAACAACGGAAGCAGACATTTACGCACTAGGAGACTGTGCCGAAGTTGATGGCAAGGTTCTATTGTATGTTATGCCTTTAATGGCTGGCGCTCGTGCTTTGGCTAAAACGTTGGCAGGCCAGCCAACAGACGTGAGTTATGGTGTAATGCCTGTCATGGTTAAAACCCCTGTTGTGCCTGTTGTAGTGTCACCTGCTTTAATGGATGGGCAATGGGATATTGAGAGCAATGGCGTCAACGTAAAAGCGGTCTGTCGTGATGATGCTGGCTCATTATTAGGGTATGCTCTCACCGGAACTTGTGTTGCTGATAAATTAACGCTTAACAAAGAGCTACCCGCTATATTTAAGTAGCTTATTAAAGAAAACAAAAATTAAGGATCAAAACATGCGTAAACCTGAATTGGCCGCTGCGATTGCAGAAGAAACGGGCCTAACTAAAGAAAAATCAAATGAAGTTATTACGGTAATCACTGATCAAATTGCTAAAACTTTAAGCGAAGGTGAAACCGTAGGTCTGATTGGCTTTGGTACGTTTAGCCGTCGTTCACGTGCTGAACGCAAGGGTAAAAATCCTCAAACAGGCGCTGAATTAATAATTCCTGCGAGTAATACTGCAGCATTTAAGCCGGGTAAAGGCTTAAAGGAAAAAGTCCAATAACTGTGACTGACTCCTTATCGAATAAAGCTTTAACTCGGTTATGGGTAGAAAAGCTGGTGGTGGGAGAAGGGCTGTGTCCTTTCGCTCACCCGATTATGGATAAACTCCATATCGAAGAATGTAAAAGCCAAGATCTAGAGCACATTACCCGCGCATTTCTATCGTTATTAAACGAGATGCAGCTGGCAGACGATGATGATTTACCCACCGCATTATTTATTGTTCCGCAAGCATTGGCTGATTTTGATGATTATCTTGATTGGTTATTCTTGTGTGAAGATTTGCTCGAACAATCAGGTCTTGAAGGTGATATTCAGCTAGCCAGCTTTCATCCTCATTATGAGTTTGAAGGTGAAGATGGCGAATCGATGACTAATTATTCAAATCGATCTCCGTTCCCTATGATTCATTTCATTCGTGAAAATCATATTAGTGAAGCGTTGAAAACCGTGACTAAGCCAGAAGCGATACCCGAACGTAATAAGCGACATATGCAGCGTTTGGGGAAAGAAGGATTATTGCAATTGATGCCAGAGTTAGCAGGTACTGCAATTTTTGTGAAAAAGTAAGCAGCTCGATTCAATGGCCTGCCGATTATTAGATACTGACTGAATAAAAGTAAAGGTAAAAAGCTATGAAATTCCGTATGTTACTTTGGGCCCTTGGCCTAATGATGAAGAAAGCCAGCAAGAACAACCCTGAGTTTATAAAGCAGCTTGTGGGTAAGGATTTTGCTTTTCAGATTCAGACTCAGGACGGAAAAATAGCGCGTCACTTTGTTGTAAAAGGTGAGCGTATTAAGTCTAAAGGTGGTTTAGCAATAGACCCAGCATTCAGCATTTCTTTTAAAGATGCAGAAACGGGTATATACATTATGACGGCGAAAGACAAAAATGCTTTCATGAAAGGCATTCAAGAAAAAGACATCAAGATCGATGGCGATTTGTCATTGGTTATGTGGTTCCAAAGTATTGTGAAACACGTTAAGCCGAACAGTAAAAAGAAGAAGTAAGTGAACTCAGCGCTATTTAGGCGATAATAATACCCGCTAGACTCAAACATAAGGATGGCCAGATGAATCTGACTCAGAGGATTTTATTGGCGATGGCAGCAGCCATCTTGTTAGGAAGTGCAACCCAGCAGTTATTGTTATGGCCTGAAGTTCCCTCTTGGCTAGCCACCGCTTTGAACGATGGCTTGGCCGGAGGATTATTTTATGTGGGTGGACAAATATTTGTCGCGAGTTTAAAAGTTCTTGTTGTCCCTTTGGTCTTTATTTCTTTGGTGTGTGGTACCTGTCAGTTGCAAGGTCAAAGCTCTCTGGGCCGATTAAGTTTAAAAGCGATTGGTTTATATCTCCTCACGACCGCTATTGCCATTTCTATTGCCATCTTCGTTGCCGAATTATTGCAGCCGGGGATGGGCATTGAAATGACCACCACTGCCGATTTCGTTGCACCTGCGTCTCAGCCTTTGAGTCAGGTATTTATCAATATCTTTCCCAATAATCCTGTAAAAGCGATGGCCGAAGGCAATATGCTGCAAGTGATTGTGTTTGCCATTTTGATTGGTTTGGCCATTGGTCGCAGCGGTGAGCAGGGTGAAAGATTATCTCAGCAGTTTAAAGACTGGAATGAGATTATGATGACTTTAGTGACGTTATTAATGAAGTTAGCGCCGTACGGTGTTTTCTGCTTGTTATTCAGTTTATTTGCTAAGCAAGGCCTCGGGGTTATTGGTGACCTTGCTTTGTATATGGTGACCGTTTTACTCGTTTTGGCCATCCACGCTCTGGGCATCTATCCATTACTACTGAAAGCCTTTGCAGGACTAGACCCTTTCGTCTTTTTACGCAAAATGCGTAATACACAACTATTTGCTTTTAGTACGGCTTCCAGTTCAGCCACGATTCCTGTTACTTTGCGCGCAGTAGAGCAACGTTTGGGCGTGAGTAACCGCGTAGCGTCCTTTACGGTACCGTTAGGGGCGACTATTAATATGGATGGTACGGCGATTATGCAGGGCGTGGCGACAGTCTTTATTGCTCAAGCCTTTAATTTAGAGCTAGGACTCACTGATTATTTATTAGTGATTGCAACGGCAACGCTTGCTTCCGTTGGAACCGCAGGTGTTCCTGGTGTGGGTCTTGTCACTCTGGCAATGGTTCTGCAGCAAGTCGGCTTACCTGTTGAAGGTATTGCTTTGATTATTGGTGTTGATAGAATTTTGGACATGGTGCGAACCGCGGTCAATGTTACGGGTGATGCAACTGTATCGTGTATTGTGGCAAACTCAGAAGGCGCCATGGATAAAACAATTTTTAATGATCTCAATGCAGGTCTTGATGGTCTGCAAAACAACAAACTGGAAACTCAATCTTAATGCTACGTTTATCTCTTCTTGTACTTGTGGCTGCACTTGCTTTTATTGCTAGTGCTCAAGCACAGGATGCATACTCTTCGAATGAGCCAGTCATTGGATCAGCGTTAAAGCCGACGGCTTTGGCTATTGATGAGTTCACGGAGTTGGAATATCAGCTAATAGAGACCACTGGCTTATTGAGCTTATCACAACAGATAAAATACAGCGCTCAGCGTTTAATTGCTGGTTCACTAGAGAGGCCAGAAGCTGCGGCAATAGCATCCGAGTCGATCACCAAAGACGTTGTCATCAATCACGCTCAGCACTTTGCGATTGCCAAACAGCTTGCTAAGCGATGGACGGAAGAACAGTGGCGCCAACGTTTATTAAACCTCATTCACGGCGTCCCTGTGGCGACGCAAAAATTGATTCAGACGCAATTAGCCCATCCGATGGTGCAAGCTGCCCAGAATAAAGAGCGTTCTGCGATCCGTGTGCAAAACGATCCAGAATATCGACTTTATATGAATAAATTAAGGCAAAGTCCTCCTGCAGTATCGCGTTGGACATTAGTTGAGAATTTAGATAAACAGTCTGGTTTTTCAGAAATAATTATTCAAACTCGATCGGCTGTTATTAAAGAAATACAGCAGCAAGTTAAAGGTTGGCAACCGAAAGAAATGTGGCAAAATCAAGCTAGGCAAGACGTGTTAGAATTTCTGTTTTACGCGTATCGTAAAACTCCAAATAGCGAATTGAAATATATTGCGGATAGCTTTAACAAACCTGAGCTGAACCGCTTCTATGAAAGTGTGCTTAACACGATTAATTAAAGAGAGTCTTTATTAATTAATCGTGAGGTTATTTTTCACATAGGGTTATTTGTTTAGCATTTGCACGAGCTCGTCAAGATCGTCGGCTTTCTCTAAAAGACTCTCAGTGACGCTATGCACAGCATCTGCTGTGATGCCTAAGCGTTCATAGACTTCATCACGGGGTTCTTCCCAAGCGCCATCACCAAAACCGCGACTGCGTAATGAGCGTGTGGCTACGTAGAGTAAATTTGCACAAGTACTGAAATCACCTTCATAACCAGGGTTATGCTGACTGCGAAGAGCAATAACAACTTCTTCTGGCATACGCCATTGCTGCATCAATAAGCTACTCACTTGCTCGCGACTTAAGCCCATTAAATATTTTTCAAGTAGACTGCGATTAATGTGGGGATTCGCTTCAATATGGCGGTTGACCAACGCAAATTGCGGCGGGAATATATGGCCTAAAATTAAGTAACCAAAATTGTGCAGCAAACCACATAGATAAGCCGTGCCTCTATTGGGGCGCTCTTTTGCTGGCATTAAGCGAGCAAGTTCTCCCATTAATGCAGCGGTCATAACCGCTTGTTGCCAGAAGGGTGCATAGCCGTTTGGCCCTTCTTTAGGCACCGCTAACGTTCGACCTAATGCCAGGCCGAGGGCTAAATTAATAACAAGGTCAAAGCCTAATACTCGTATAACAGCATCTTCGACAGATTTGATTTCACCTTCGACTCCGTAGTAGGGAGATCGAGCCCAACTAACCACTTGAGCGGCCATACCAGGATCCATTTCAACGACATTGGATAATTCAGTCGTGTCGGCATTCGGATCGACACGGAGCGCTATAATTTTACGAGCTGTTTCAGGCAGTGGTGGTAAATCTAAGGTTTCTTCTAAACGTTGCTTGATGCGCAAAGGGGTAAATTGCTTAATTGCAGCATGTACATCATCGAGGTCTTGCGTTGGACTCTGTTGATAACAGGGAGCGGGCAGCGGTACGGTAAAGTTCCCGATCGTTGAGCTTGTCGTTAATGATTTAAAGCAATCAACGGGAAGGGTGATCCACTCATGGCTATCTCCCGACGTAAAAAAAAGTTGAGATTCTTCCAGTAGGTGCTCATCAACCATGCTATCAATTTGTGTTACTTGCGGCAGTGCAGGGAAGTCTTCAATACCAAATTTGGCTTTTAGCTTTGTTAGCTCATCAGGTTTCAACGCATTAAATTGGCGGCCACATTGCTGTGACAGTCGATTCAAATCTAAAATCCGATTACTTGGAATGACCACCTGAACTTGGCCAATGCTGTCTTTTAAAAAGATGACTCGAGCGAGTTTACTAGAGTAACTGGTCATGGGATTGCCCTGCATAAGCTGAAAGGTATCCTCGTCGTCCGTCAATTTATAGTCAACTTTCCAGTCATCTAATATTTTTAAAACGGTGGCTGGAATTGTCATTATTACGCCTTCATCATTAAATCTTCTCTACTGAATATAGATCAGAATTAAATTTCTGCTGACAAAAACTCGAATTATGCTTGTGCAAATTGCTCTGCATTTCCTATCCAGCGTTTAATAATGGTATCGACATGTTGTGGATGCTGATTAATTAACTGCTCTGCCATGATTTTTACTTGAGGCAATAAATGGCCATCACGCTCAAGATCTGCAACCGTGAGCTGCTGTAACCCTGTTTGGCGACTGCCCAATAGTTCACCCGGTCCGCGTATGAGTAAATCTTGCTCGGCGATATAAAAGCCATCCGTACTTTCACGCATGACCCCTAATCGTTGCTTGCTGACATCCCCCAAAGGTGCTTGGTAAAGTAATACACAATGAGACTGTTGATTCCCCCTGCCGACTCGTCCACGCAGTTGATGCAGTTGAGCAAGCCCAAGGCGCTCTGGGTTTTCAATAATAATCAGATTCGAATTGGGAACATCGACACCAACTTCAATGACGGTCGTTGCGACTAACAAATCCAGTTCATGATTTTTAAAGCGCTGCATAATATCGACTTTCTCTTGACCCTTCATGCGTCCATGAATTAAGCCAATGCGCAATTTGGGTAAGGCTTCAGTGAGCTGTTGGGCGGTGACTTCAGCGGCCTGGCATTGTAGGCTTTCACTTTCTTCGATTAAGGTGCACACCCAATAAGCTTGAGTGCCGCCTTGGCACACTTCATTAATGCGTTGAACGAT
>JBNMPQ010000120.1:0-8182 GCA_051276935.1 Oleispira sp.
GCCGCCGAAGCCGGAGTATTGATTCGTAATGGCGAGGCATTGCAAACCGCCTCAAAAATCACGGCCATGATATTAGATAAAACCGGCACCATTACGTTAGGTGCTCCGAAAGTGACTGATGTGATTTTAGCTTCAGATTTTGGCGAAGCAGTAGAATTTGACGAAGCCATGGTATTAACATTAGCCGCCACATTAGAAAGTGGTTCAGAGCATCCGTTAGCCATGGCCATTGTCGAATCGGCACAAGAGTCACTCGCAGGTTTGGGTAAAGAAAATCATTTTAAAGTAAGTCACTTTAAAGCCATTGCCGGTCAGGGTGTACAGGGGAAGGTAGAGGGTAAAACGTTACTTTTTGGTAATGAAAAATTGATGCACGAGCAAGGTATCGAAGTTGGCGGTTTTGTTGCAAAAGCTCAGGACTTAGCCGCGGAAGCTAAAACTCCAATGTATTTTGCTATCGATAATAAATTGGCCGCCATCATCGCTGTCGCTGATCCGATTAAAGAAGACTCCATCGCAGCGATTAAGCGCTTACAGAATAATGGTATTCGAGTCGTTATGCTTACCGGTGATAATCGAGATACTGCCAAAGCCGTGGCCAAAAAAGTGGGCATTACTGAGTTCTTCGCCGAAGTACTACCCGAGCAAAAATCTGAAAAAGTACAAGAGCTGCAACTGCAGGGCGAAATAGTGGGTATGACAGGGGACGGTATTAATGACGCGCCTGCACTCGCCATTGCCAATGTAGGCTTTGCCATTGGCACGGGTACGGATGTCGCGATTGAAAGCGCTGATATTACGTTAATGCGGGGATCGCTTCATGGTTTGGCAGACGCGATTGCCGTGAGTAAAGCAACGCTTAAAAACATTAAGCAAAATTTATTTGGGGCTTTTATTTATAACATGGCGGGAGTGCCACTTGCGGCGGGTATTTTATATCCCTTCTTTGGCTTGTTACTTAGCCCTGTTATCGCGGGGGCTGCGATGGCATTTTCATCATTAACCGTCGTCACCAATGCGAACCGTTTACGCTTTTTTAGTGCGGAAGAACATTAATCAGTATTCACTGAAAATTATAGAAAGTAGGAGGATTCATGATGATTATCAACCTGATGGGCTTGCTAGTGATTGCCTTAATTGTGTGGTGGTTCTGGCTCTATCAGCCAAAAGTAGAGGAGGTGGGAGAGAAAGGGATTATTATTACTGTTGAAAACGGTACTTACTCACCCTCCAGAATAACCGTCGCGGCGGATCGCCCATTAGAGATAAGTTTTTTGCGCAAAGATCAATCTCCTTGCTCAGAGACTTTATTGATTCCTGATTTACAGATCAGTGATTCACTGCCGCAGAATATATTAAAGACGATCCATCTTCCGGCGATGAAGGCAGGAACTTATGATTTTCATTGTCAGATGCAAATGTACCGCGGGCAAATAACGGTTCAATAACGCGCAGTCGAAATGTCAGTACATTTGCAGTTTCTTGAATGTATGGCCACTATGGTATGCAGGGAAATTTTTCAAACATACGTTGATAAACCCGATTTAAACCAGAAAATGGAGCTAATCATGAAAATTGAAACGTTAAGAGACGTCATTCACTGGGCTAGAAAAGTGCATGTGCAACTCAGTCATAGTTTGTCTGAGAGTCAGGATAACAATGTAGACGAGCGGGCGAAATTAGTTTTATCTTACCTATCCGGTTATGAAAAAAAACTAGCAACAGTAGTGGGTGGTTTTGAAGAAAAAGGCAATGAGCGTGCACTGAATACTTGGTGTATCGAGTATCTTAGTACCTTTAAACGTGACAACGGTGAGTTCTCTGATGCATCATTTGATGATCTAAATACTCAAGAAATTATTGCCGCTGTTGTTGAGCAACATCAATATTTATTGTCTTTATTTAACTTTTTAGCAACGCAGTCGGTTACTCCACCCACAAAAGAACTGATGGAATCATTAAGCTCTTTTGAGGAACATGAGACGATGAAAATGGTGCAGGCGACCAACCGGTTTGATGATATGTAAGAATTATGTAAGTGTGAAAACTGTTCGGTTACGCCCGTTATTTTTTGCTTCATATAATGCAGTATCCGCATCAATAAGAATCTGAATCGTATTGCGCTTATCTGTTGGTGGTTTATAGAGTGTCACGCCACTGCTTATGGTTATGTGTAATACGGTATCTTCATAGATAAAAGGTTTGTTTGCGATGGCTTGGCGAATTCTTTCAAATAATTCATGAGCGTGATCTTCTTTACTATTAAGAATGATTAAAAATTCTTCTCTCCCATAACGGCCGCATAGATCATGAGCTCTGTTAGCTCATCTTGTAACCTTGCTTTTAATTCAGCATTACAATGTCTTCAGTATCGCTTCGGTCTGTTAATAGAATAATATAAGGCGGATTTTCTTGCACAAGGCTAAACCATTAATCTTAGGCATATCCCAATCGAGCAATAATAAACGCGGAGCATCATCCGTCTGCAATACACTCAATGCTTGTGCACCATCTTTTACTGGAAACGCTTCATCGCCTCACTCACTGACAATCGCGACCAAAATCATTCGAGAAGTCGATCGTCTTCCGTGATTAATATGTTCATCCATATTTGCTTTGAGCAAAATGAAATTACGTTCTATTTCGGGCAATATTTCAAGCAATGCTTCTAAATCTTCAACTTTGCTGGCCTCTTCTATTATTGATGCTAACGCACTAAGTGATATGCCACTGCTGCAGTATTTGTAAGAACCTATTAGATTTAACAGGTTTAGGGATGAAATCATTCATACCTGCACGAAAGCATTTTTCTTTATCGCCCTGCAATACATTAGCAGTTATGGCAATAATAGGGATGTTGTGGTCGAGTGCGTTCGAATGCGCATCACGAATACGTTTAGTCGTATCATATACATTCAATACAGGCATCTGGCAATCCATGAAGACAAGTTCGTAACTCAACGTTGCTAGCGCTTTAATGGCTTCCTCTCCATTGAGTGACGTCTGCGTGTATTTCAAATTCTTTCAACATGCATTGAGCAAAAAACTGGTTAGTGGCGTTGTCTTCTACGATTAAAATACGCGCATTAAATAGAACGCTGTGTGTCACCTCATCGTTTTCAATTTTGAGCCTTTTCCTTCTTTGCTCATTTCTACCTATTCCTGACGTTATCGTTTAATGATGGTTTGTCTTAAGAATAGTAAAGGTATTGCATGACGTCTATACGGCGTATTTTGATAATGTGATGAGGAATAATTATGCAGGTTAGAGGTAAAAGCGACTGCTAGGCTGGAGATGAGCCGCTTTTTAGTTTTCACAGATTCGGAGTTAGCGCATTATACGCTAAGTGTCCTTATGATCCTTAGCCAGTACCATACAGGCTTTCTTGCATGTGCAAACAAGCATACGCAGTAATAAATGCCTGTTCTTGGAATTGCTTCAACTTAGTCTGCTTATATTCCATTAAAATCGGCGTATGTTTCAGTTGCTCTTTAATACGACTGCCCGTAACAAGTTCTACGTTTATGCCTTCAATCAATTGAATAGCAGCTTCCAACTTAAAGCCTACTGCGCCGCCGGCGAACTTTCCTTTCATTGGGCGTTCTTTAATAACAACCTTGTCTATTTTGTAATCAGTCACTAGCTGCAAGAGCTGACGCTGAAACCAACGCATGTTATTGGTATCTTGGGTATTGGATATGGTAATTTTGCGTTGACGGACTTCCGGGATGTCCAGCAAACCCATGTTTTTAGACATGATGCAAAAGATGGCGTCATCGCCTTTTAGTTCAACAGCACAAATACGCATAAAGAAAGTTCCACTAACAAATAAATAATTGAAACTATTATACTCTTTTTTACGCATACCTGTATTGCTGTTTATCGGCGTCTCACGCATGATGGCGGCTATTATTTATAGACAGTATTTTAGACCGTAGCGATAGGTGGTAAGTAATTATGACATGGTTAAAAACTCAGTTAGATACAGTAATTTTTATTGTATTGGCCGGTATTTTTCTTATTTGGCCAGAAATCGATCTGTGGATAAGTGGCTTATTTTACAGTCCAGAGCAAGACTTCATATACGGGGATAATGCCGTCGTACTCTCTATTTATGAGTTATTTCGCCATGCGCCTAAATTTATACTGCCGCTTTTATTAATTATGACGGGCCTAAGCTTTATAAAAGGGCGTTTTGGCTTAGGCACTGATCAGCGTAAGCCGTGGGTATTTCTCACTTTGGCCCTATTGATTGGTCCAGGTATCTTGGTGCATTTGGTGGTGAAAGAAAACTGGGATCGACCACGTCCACGCTCAGTGCAAGAATTTGGAGGGTATAAAGACTTTATCCCCGCTTTTATCCCCGCGGCCATGATCGCCGATCAGCCGGGTAATAATAAATCGTTTGTGAGTGGGCATGCTGCGATGGGCTTTTACTTAATGGTCTTAGCGTGGGTGTTTCGCCGTCGTAGTTGGTTTTATGCAGGCCTAGCCATGGGGTTTGTTGTCAGCTTTGGTCGATTGGTGCAAGGTGGCCATTTTGCCAGCGACCTAATCTTTTCGGGCTTCCTCTGCTATTTCAGTTATCGCTTACTATCGTATTGGATTCTCGGTTACAGTCGAATCTTGCCTGATTCTGACCCAAGTTCTAATCAAGGCGGTAAAGTAGCATGATAAGTCCATTAGACTATTTCGATAAGCCCAGTGACTTAATTGAAACTCAGCGACTTTTTCATGGGCGGGGTCAAGCTTATCGAGGGTTAGAGCATGTCAATATTGATTGGATTGCACCTGCGATCATTATTACGTTATACGCAGAAGTGGAACGTGATTGGCTAGAGAGGGTTTGCACTCAGCTACAGGTTTTGTTTCCTGAATGTGAAAGTTTACAGGTTCAGTATCGTTGCCGTCCTAAAGCGCCTTTCGAAGTCATGTTGGGCGAAGAGGTTACTCAGTTAACAGCGGTCGAGAATGGCCTTAAATACCACATCAGTCTGGGTCACGCACAAAATACAGGTTTATTCTTAGATATTGTCAATGGTCGATCTTGGGTAAAAGATAACAGCCGCGGCAAAAATGTATTGAATCTATTTTCTTATACGTGCGGCTTTTCGGTGGCCGCTTTAGCGGGCGGTGCTCAGCGTATTGTGAACATTGATATGGCAAAAGGCGCCCTATCGACAGGGCGTGATAATCATCAATTAAATGACCATGATCTTAGTCGTGTGATTTTTCAAGGCATCGATATCTTTAAGTCTTGGAGCCGCATTAAAAAGTATGGTCTGTACGACGTGTTGATTTCTGATCCTCCTAGTTTTCAAAAAGGCAGTGTTGATATTCAACGTGATTATTACAAAATTATCAGCCGTATTCCTCAGTTGGTGAAACCCGGAGGAATACTTATGCTGTGTTTGAATTCTCCAAATTTAGACGATGAGTTTTTAAAGCAACAAGTTATTGAGTATTGTCCAGATTGTAAGATGATTGGGAAAATTGAAAACCCTGAAGTCTTTAAAGAAGCCCAGCAAGGGAGGGGCTTAAAAGTCTATTTGTATCAATATTTATGATTATTAGGAAGGGCTAATCATAAGGTGAGTTTTGAAAAGTTTCGACTGCGTCACATTTATTGTTCTAGGTAAATCGTCTTAGCCTGTGGGCCATGTACTTGATGAAAACCGTGCTATATTAAGTACAGAATTTATTGAATTATATGTGTTCCAATTATAGGTAAAAATACATGCACCGCGTAACCAAAGAAGAATACCCATTAGATTCACTGCAGCGTATTTTAAATGGCGTAACCTTCTTTAAAGAACTTATTAGTTATGATGAGTCTCAGTTTGAAGTACTCATGAGTGTTGCTGAAATTGTGACGGCTGAGCCGAATGAAATAATTATAAAGAAAGGTGATTACAGCCACAGTCTGTATTTTTTATTGCGAGGTCAGCTATCGGTATTTGTTGACGATAGCGGAGAAACGCCGTCATTGAATCAAATTAATGCGGGCGAAGTGTTCGGTGTCATGTCTATGTTGCTCACTCAGCCTCGCTCAGCATTTATAAAAGCAGATACGCGCCAAGTTCTATTGGCCGGCATTGATTTTAAACATTTTAGCGACATAACCGATTTTAATTTATTCAGTCTAGAAACGAAACTTACTTTCTATCGAATGGTTGCGGATAATTTACGTTGGACGCTACAACGAAATAAAATTGAAAATCCTGTACACCCTCTGGTACCCCGTCTCTATAAAATACCCCTATTCACTGGTCAAAAAGGTGGCATTGACGAGCTAGAAGCGCTCTTTAAACAAGCCCATATCTTAGCTGAGTTGGTGCGTGAGTGGAATGAATATCAAGTGAAGTGATTATTTCACTTTCACTTGATATTTAAGCGTAAACCCTGGTGTGCCCTGATCATATTTTGGCTTCATACTGCCAGGAAATATCAACTGAACGTGAGTGACATTACTATCGTACCCTTCGTTATCAGCCGTTGGTATGTAGTTAAAATCACTGCCATTATTATTAGAAAAGCTTAAATCATCCGTCTGACTATCGAGACTAATAAAATTATAGCTTAATCCACTGATCGCGTTTGCGGTGCCATCATTGAAGACTATAGGGCCATTAGTCGATCCGCCCGGCAAATTATTAACGAACAGCTTCGCATCGTTAGAAAGTGTTTGAACCAACGCCATACTATTACCATTCGTACTTATATTGCCCTCATTACTCACGACTATATTGTAACGCAAAACCGCACCTGGAATGGCCTTGTCATTGATGCTCGTAGTATTTGGATTGTCTTGAATATTAATCGACATGTTTAAACGAATGTCGGCTTCACCCGCGCAGTGAAAAAAGGCTGAAGGTGGAATAATAGTCGTGACGGTATCATTGGGTTTACGCCAGTAGGCGTAGAGTGAGTTGCCGCCAGTACGCTCTTGCATTCGATAATTAAGTTTATGGAATCCTTTCTTAAGCCCAATTGTATTCTCATCACGAGGACTGTTTTGAGCCCCGTGAGCCCCGTACCAGCTAGAATAAACAACATCATTAAGTTGCAGCTCTACGGCATCGTCACCATCCACGGCAAGAGTGTAATTCCCGTCTTTGGGTACGTATAAATAGCCTTCTAATAACGCGAGGTAATAATCATTACCCGCAGAGCTATTACCGCCAGATGCAAATGGGTTACCAGAATCATTATTGATTTGGTTTAATATCGTTTGCCCATAGAGTTTGTCGCGAACGGCAAGATCACTCTCCCAACTATCAAATTCGGCTTTGCTGTTAGCCGAATCATCCGTATAACCCGTGCTGTCATAAAAACGACTGAACACCCCAGGGCTGGTGGGCGAGCAAAGAGGATTAACATCACTGACCAGTTGCAGAACCTCCAATACGGTCGAAGTATTGTTATTAATTAAGAGCTCTTCAAATTGTTTACTAAATACCGTGGCAGAAAAGCTAGCATTATCATTGGCATCCGTGGATGAAATATCTAAGGTGACAAGGCTTGAGCGGGCACCATTAGAAGGAATTGCCAACGTATATAAACATAATAACTCTGACGAAGTCGCGCTGCTGCTCACGGTGCTGCAGTTCCAGTCATTGCCCAATGCACTGCTCAAACTCAAACCCGCTCCTAGCGAAATCTCAACACGCGTATCTGCAATACTAGGATGAGTCGTACCGAGATTTTCAATTGCAAAACTGACCGGTCGAGTATCGTTAGCCGCCCAAACATCTGGATAACTAAGGCGATCATCAAAGCCAAGGTCAATACGACAGACATCTTGATTTATTACCGTATAAGTAGGCTCACGTTCTACGGGGCATGCACGAGAACGAATATCAATATCGGCGCTAGGATTGGTTGAAAAGGTCGTCCAGTTGCCATTAGGTTTTTTAAACTGAACCGTAATACCTCCATCGCAGCAATCTTCAAAGCCTAATACTTCAAGTTTATGATAGCCCCCATTTAAAACGATATTACCTTGCAGTACTTGATTCTCACGATCCCAGCTGTTTGCCCACCAGAGATTGTCTCTCCATTGCTCTTCCAAGTCGTTGCCATCAACATATAAACCACCGCCTCTGCCAAAGTCAGCGCCATAACGAAAACCCCAGCGCCCACTTTCCCCTGGTTTTACTAAAAAATAACTTTCTGAAAAAG
>JBNMPQ010000121.1:0-8156 GCA_051276935.1 Oleispira sp.
CTTTATCATCTAATAGTTCGAGGTCGGTTAACAATGTTTGGGCTTGTTCTATAAAGCGCTCAGGCGGTGGTGTGAGCCAGTCGAGCTCGTTAATTTCAGCACCCCATTGAGCAACGTTCAATACCAAATCGCTTAGTTCTATACGGCTTATTTCTGCTGGGCTGTGGGCCTCTAAGCTCGCTTGCCCTTGTTCGTTCCATAATCGATAGCAAACTCCAGGCTCTATTCGCCCTGCACGACCCGCTCTTTGTATGGAAGATGCTTGGCTTATTTTCTTAGTGACGAGTGCATTCATGCCGCTGCGAGCGTTATAATTGAGCTGCTTTTCTAATCCACAATCAATTACGATTCGTATCCCTTCTATTGTAAGAGAGCTTTCAGCGATATTGGTTGCGAGTACTATTTTCCGTTTGCCTTTTTCCGTTGCTTGTATCGCGGCTTGTTGTTCTTTGTCACTGAGCTGTCCATAAAGTGGGTGGATGCTGGTGGTTGCAGAAATAGTAGAAAGTTGAGCACGACTGAATTTTTCCTGTAACTGCTGCTGAACAAATTGTATGTCACGTACACCGGGTAGGAAGGCTAAAATGCTACCGTCTTCTTGTTGTAATGCGGCCATGATAGCATCAGTCATCTGGTTGGTTAGGCGCTTTTTTGTATCAAAGCCACGGTAGTGGTATTTAATTGGAAAAGCGCGGCCTGGGCAGAATAATGTTTCTGCTTCTAACATGTTTTCCAGTGCTTCTTTATCGAGGGTGGCCGACATGACGAGTAATTTTAGGTCTTCGCGGAACAATTGTTGGCATTGCAGGCTCAAAGCTAACCCTAGGTCAGTATTAACTGAGCGTTCGTGGTGTTCATCGAAGATGATGAGTCCGATGTTGGTGAGTTCGGGGTCCTGCAGAAGGTAGCGGGTTAAAATACCTTCGGTGATGACTTCAATGCGGGTACTTGAGCTGACTTTAGTATCCTGGCGCATGCGATAGCCGACCGTTTTGCCGACAGCTTCGTTGAGACGCTTGGCCATAAAAAGCGCAGCATTTCGTGCGGCAAGGCGACGAGGTTCTAGCATGATGATTTTTTTGTAACTGCCATCATCATTTTTTAGCCAATCTGCGTTTAATAACGCAAGAGGTACGCGGGTCGTCTTACCGGCACCAGGCTGGGCCGATAATATGACATTTTTGTGTTGGCTTAAGGCCTGATTCAATTCTGGTAAGATAGAATCAATCGGTAAATTGTTCATTAATTTTTTGACCTTAGCTTTGATCGTTTTGAAGGTGAGGTTTGAGTATCTAGGGGTATTGTATGTCAGATTCGAAAGATGTTTTAGATTTTGCGCAAGCCGCTGAGCGTCGCAAGCATGAAAAGCGTGATGAGAAAGTTGCGGACATTCGTGATCAATTCGGTCGTGCGTTCAATCACACGTCCAAACCGACGCCTGTTAAAGATTTTTTGCGTAGAAAGAAAGAAAAGAAAAAAAGCTAGGTTTGTTAAAACAACGCTCTCGTATTCTAAACAGGATACAGAGTTTAAGCTGATCGTATTAAGGACCAGCTAACCGCTATTTTAACTAAATTTAGTCAACTCACGATTTGCGTTGTAAGAACACGCCACATTCAATATGGTGCGTGTATGGGAATTGGTCAAATAGAGCGAAGCGTTTGATTTCGTGTGTTTTGGTAAACTCTTGCAAGTTGTTATGCAAGGTTTCAGGGTTGCACGAGATGTAAATGATGTTGTCGTATCCCTGAGTCTGCTTCACGGATTCGTCATCCAAGCCTGAGCGCGGCGGATCAACCAGCGTCGTTGTGAAATTATAAGCATTAAGGTCAATGCCTTCTAAGCGACGGAATGCACGAACACCTTGTAAAGCCTGTACGAATTCTTCACTGGAAAGGCGGGCGATAATTAAGTTATTAATGCCATTTTTTTCGATGTTATCCTGTGCGGCATAAACCGATGTTTTAGAAATTTCAGTCGCCATTACCTTGTTGTAGTGCTCAGCTAGCGCAATCGAGAAGTTACCGTTACCGCAATACAGTTCAACTAAATCACCGCTTAAAGGTTTCGATAACTCTTTCGCCCAAGCCAGCATTTTCTGATTCATACCGCCGTTAGGCTGAGTGAATCCACCTTCGATTTGCTTGTAGAGATATTCTTTGCCATCAATCGTCAAAGACTCGATAACATAGTCGCGTTCTAAGACTAACTTCTGCTTGCGCGAACGGCCAATAATGGGAAAACCAATGTGTGCTTGTAGCTTTTCCGCTGCGGCTTGCCATTCTTCATCTAATGGCTTGTGATAAATCATCGTGATGAGTGCATCGCCGCTAAGAGTCGTTAAAAACTCCATTTGAAACATGCGCTGCATTAATATGTCATTTTCAGGCTGGTGGATTGCTTCGCGCATCTCAACCATAAGGCGATTAATCAGTTTACTCGCAATCGGGAAGTCAGTGACTTCATGAGGTACTTTATTATTGCCTTTTTCAAACATCGCGTAAAAACAACGGCCATCTTGATGCCAGATGCGGAACTCAGCGCGCAGACGGAAGTTCTCAGGCTCGCTCGCAAAGACTTCCAGTTCAGGTAAAGTCTGTTGTCCAGAGCTGCTAACGGCAAAATTCGCAAAGTCTTGTTCAATTTTGGCTTGCTTTTCATCTAACAGAGATTGGTACTGATCTGGATATGTCTTG
Organism: Oleispira sp.; assembly: GCA_051276935.1. GTDB lineage: Bacteria > Pseudomonadota > Gammaproteobacteria > Pseudomonadales > Oceanobacteraceae > Oleispira. The sequence goes on from JBNMPQ010000121.1 coordinate 2,697, forward strand.
GTCATGTTTAGGAAGTCTTTTAAAAATGTCGGCAAATAGCTTTATTGTTGGCATTATACGAGATAGCCCGGATTTGGGATAGCCGCAGAGGCTTAATTTAGATACGCAGTGCGAGAGATAGGTATTATCCCTCGTCATTTGGGCCAATGCAGGATGGCCTAGGTTGACTAAACTGTCATAAAGAATGTTAAATTTCATGGGGCAAAATAGCCACCTGTTAAAAGGAACGTTTCATGTCACACGTACAAGAACTTGTTGATTTATTACGCCTAGAGTCTATCGGGGTAAATCGTTTTCGCGGCGGCTGCCAAGATTTAGGTTTTCGTAATCTGTTTGGGGGTCAGGTACTAGGGCAAAGCTTATCGGCTGCAAGTCAGACCTTACCCAAAGGTGAGTGGTCGCCGCATTCGTTGCATGCGTATTTTTTACGCCCAGGTAATGTGATTGATAGTATTGAGTTTGAAGTTGATTGTGTGCGTGATGGTCGTAGTTTTGCGATGAGGCAGATTACTGCCAGTCAGAATGGCAAAGCAATTTTGACGATGATGTGTTCGTTTCAACACCCAGAAGAGGGTTTTGAGCATCAAGACATTATGCCTGACGTGAAGGGGCCAGAAGGCCTTTTTTCTCAACTAGAACTTAGCCGAATGTTTAAAGATCGTTTTCCAGAACACGTACGCGATATTTATACTGCGGATAAACCGATTGAAATTCGTGCAATCGATCCAATTAATATTTTTGCTCCTAAAAAGCAGGACCCGATTAAATATGCATGGATGAAAGCCGATGCCTCACTTACGGATGATCCTATGGTGCATGCGAGTGTGCTAACTTATGCGACCGACTTTAATTTAATTGGCACTGCGATGATGCCACATGGTGTTTCCTTTACCCAAAAAAATATGCAAGTCGCCAGTTTAGATCATGCTATTTGGTTTCATCGCCCAGTAAAAATGGACGAATGGTTATTGTATTCCTTGGATAGCCCAAGTGCATCGTCAGGGCGAGGATACTGTCGTGGGCAGGTCTATAACCAGCAGGGTGAGTTAGTTGCGTCGGTTGCTCAAGAAGGTTTGATTCGTAAAATAGATCTTGCTGACAAGCCAGCTGATAAAAAACCTGTTGAGAAATAGGAATGAATTTGATTTTTAGAACGCTGATTTTGTTATTATTTCGTAATCGATTGCCTCGTAAAGAGGCGTTAGAGACAATTCATACACTCATAAAAGTATGGCCAACAGATTGTGATTTTAATTTTCATTTAACCAATTCACGTTATTCTGCATTATTAGACTTGGCTAGAACTCAGTATTTCATTCAAATAAACGCTTTGCCAAAATTTGTTGGGGGAGGCTGGAAATCGGTATTAAGTTCGCAAAGTATTTCGTTTATCAAAGAAATTAAACCTTTAGAAAAAGTAGATATCGAAACTCGTGTTTTAAGCTGGGATCGTAAATATTGTTACATCGAGCATCGGTTTTTGGTGGCGAATCAACTGCATGCTAAAGCTTTAGCTCGAGTTGCCTTTATCAAAGGGCGACGTGTACGTGCTTTTGATAAGTTATTAATAGAACTAAAGGATACAAGTGCTATTGAGTCACCGGCACAATCAGAACAAATTACTGTTTGGTTGCAGTTACTAGAAGCCAAGAAAGCATGATTCATTATTGGCGTTTTTGAAGCGTGTACAGAAAATGTTATCACATAGAATTAAATTATAACCACTATCTAGGTTAGAAAGTCTGATACTTTAATACGCCACTTATTAGCATCGACAGAGCTCTTAATACTATCTTGGCTCACGGGTTTACTCAAATCAATGATTTCAGCAGGAATGTACTGTTTTAAACGAGAGTGATAAATCACTTTAACAATCGGTCTAGTTTGATCTTTTTCGCTGGCTTCAATCACTACGGCCAAACGGCCGCTTTCCATCATTACTAAAGATCCAACCGGATAAATACCCATGCTGCGGATAAAAGTGTGTACTAGCTTTTCTTCTAAATGAGTCCCACTCCATTCAAGCAGTTTTTTTAGTGCAACTGTGGGAGCCAAGCCCTTGTGGTAGCAGCGGTCTGCTGTTATGGCGTCATAAACGTCAGTAATGGCGACCATTTTGCCTTCGCGGCAAATATCACAGCCCATGAGCCCTTCTGGATAACCACTGCCGTCAATTCGTTCGTGATGCTGGGCCGCAACATCCACCGTTAATGGCTGAATACCTGGGGTTTTCTTTAACAAATCACGGCTGAATACAACGTGCTGCTTCATACGAGCAAATTCGTCATCATCCAGCTTTCCAGGCTTGTGCAAGATATTGTCTGGCACCATTATTTTGCCAATATCATGAAGCAAGGCGCCGACCATCGCTTGGTGCATCGTTTCACGATCAATCTTCATGGATTTAGCAAAAATGCCCATCAATACCGCGAGGTTGATCGAGTGCTCCATTAAATAATTATCTTTTGCGCGAATACGACCAAGGCATGCAAGTGCATTATGATTGCGTACAACAGAATCAATCATGCCATCGGCCAGGTCATCAAAGGCTTCTGTTTCTAAAGGCTTACCAAACTTAACATCGCTGAGAACACCCGTCATGATACTTTTAGCTTTGCTTTGTAATTTCTGAGCTCTAAATAATTCTTCTTCGACCGTTACTGAACCTGCATGCGCCATATTCTGAGCGCCTGCCTTATTTAATTTGGTTTGATTTTGTTGATCAACTTCTTGCTGAGTAACAGCATCCTCTTCATCAAGGCCTCGGTCTGTATCAATATAGACTTCTTTGATGCCACGGCGCTTGAGTTGCTCTACTGTCGCATCATTAGGAATACGACCTTCTTTTTGCAATGTATGGTGAGGTATCCAATCACAATTCAAATCGGATACGTACATTTTGGGTCGTAATTTATCAATTGATATACGTTTGATCATAAAGAATTAGCACGGTCCAATAATATGGTACTTCTATCGAGTATTTTATTTTTAAAGAAATTTATTTGAGTATAGACAGTGAGCAACATTGCGGGGATAAATATTGGAAACTTATTTGTGTCAAAGTGTGAGCCTTTGTATACCTTTGCACACCTCAAGGCTCAGTTCTTAAAAGCTCAGCTTCTAGGGGGCGGGTGCTGAGAGAAATAAAAGGGGTTCGACACGACTGTTGTTCAAACTGACGGTCCAGTGTAAATGTGGCCCTGTCACGCGGCCAGTAGAGCCTACTTTGCCAATAATCTCGCCAGCTTTGACACTATCTCCTTGTTTACGTTCGAGTATATCCATGTGGCAATACAGTGTGATTAAGCCTTGTCCATGGTCTATAAATAGGCTATTGCCGTTAAAAAAGAAGTTACCTGTTAGGATGATTTTTCCATCAGCAGGAGCAACAATATTAGAGCCTTTAGGGGCCGCAATGTCGATTCCACTATGTGGACGCCTAGGCTGCTCGTTAAAAAATCGCTTCAACCCAAATGGACTCGAGGTAGGGCCTTGTGCCGGTTTTAAGAAACCTTGATATTGCTTACTTTCAAGGGTGTTAGAAAACGTTGTAAAAGCTTTTTTTGATAAGCGGCTTTCTTCTTGAATACGTTTAATTTGATCAGCCGGTGGATTTGAATGCTTTCGCTTAACGGTCAGATATTGTTCTTTGTACGCTTTATCTTTAATTATAAACATATGACGTTTACCGTCTATTGTATAATCAACCTCCCCTGCTTTTTGATTTAACGGGATGCCAATGACGGCCCAATTATTATGATTGTCATCGCTTAGTTGCCATACTTTTTGGCCGTTAAATACAATGTCTTTGTTAGCGTCTGATGCATCTAAAGAAATGACAGCCAGCCCACCTGGAACACGGCTATCTTGAGGCAGTAGGAACTGTGCGTGTTGTTGTGCGGTACTCGCCACGCTAAACACTATGAGTGAGAGAAATATCGATATGAGTATGTTATTTTTCACTGGTTTTCCTTTCATGTTTTACTTTATCAACAATCAAACTCAGTTTTCCGTGGCCAATGCGTGCAGACACCAAGTCGCCTTTTTTCACTTCATGGCTATCGCGAATAACAACATCAGACTCTGTTTGCAAAATAGCATACCCTCGACCCAATGTTTGAAGGGGACTCACGGCATTTAATAACAGAGCATGTTGCTTTAGACGCTCTTTTTTGTTGATGATCGTTTGTTTTATGCCACTGGTTAAGCGTTGCTGTAAATAATTTAGCTGAGTTTCAAATTTTTGTAATGTGTTAGCGGGACTTTGTTGTTGTAATTTCTGCTGGCTGCTTGTGAGTCTCTTTTGCAATGAGTTCAAACGATTTCTTTGACTTTGCTCCATGCGTAATTCAAGCATATCTAATGTTTGAGCATGTTGAGCAAGTTTATCTCCAGGATGCTGAAGCCCACGTTGAGCACTGTGTAATTGCCATTGTTTATTTTGCAGTTGCTGCTTAATGCTTTTTTCTAGTTGGCTGGTTAATACAACAAATCGTTGCCAGTAATCCCTTTGATCTGGACTGAGCATTTCTGCTGCTGCTGAAGGTGTGGGTGCACGAACGTCAGCCACAAAGTCGGCGATGGTAAAATCCACTTCATGGCCAACAGCACTTACAATAGGCAAGCGACTGTTGAAAATAGTACGTGCTAGGTTCTCATCATTAAAACACCATAAGTCTTCAATTGAACCACCACCGCGACCTGCGATAATAATATCAGCTCTGCCATCGGCATTGGCTTGGTTGATTGACCATATGATTTGCTGTGCTGCTTCTTTTCCTTGTACCTGTACTGGGTAAATATCAACTTCAATAGCGGGGAATCGACGTTTTAATACGGTTAGAATGTCATGAATTGCCGCACCAGTTGGTGAGGTAATAACGGCAATGCGTTTAATTTGTGAGGGTAGAGCTTGTTTGCTTTCAGTGGCAAAGAGGCCTTCAGCACCGAGTTTTTGTTTTAGTTGAATAAAGGCTTGCTGAAGCTGACCTTCACCCGCGGGTTTCATAGCATCAACAATGAGTTGATAATCACCGCGATTCTCATACAAGCTGACCTTGCCACGAACGACAATTTGATCACCTTCTTTTGGTTGAAATTTGACCTGCGCCGTGCGTGAGCGAAACATCGCACAGCGCACCTGGGCGCCTTTATCTTTTAAAGTAAAGTACCAGTGCCCAGAAGAAGGTCGTGATAAATTTGAAATTTCACCTTCCACTTTAATTGAACTGAACGTTATTTCTAAGAGTTGCTTAGCGCGTTGATTCAGTTGTGTGACGGTAAAAACATCATTGCCAGTTTGAAGCACGAGTTGCCTATGATCTATTTGTAGAGTGTTTATTACTTAAGTATATTTATTTACTTACTATGAAGGGTACTTTGCCATAGAACGAGTGTTTAGCACAATAATGTTTCAGTTTGTTTTTTAATCAATAATCAGCTGAAGGATTGAGAAATGAG
>JBNMPQ010000122.1:0-8124 GCA_051276935.1 Oleispira sp.
AATCAACACCCAAAGGCCATTGAGGCCAATATTGATCGAGATATATCAACCCCATCTCAGCTGCATTACGACTAATCGCAATCACTGCATCAAACAAATCAATGTTCATAAACTGCGATTTAATAATGGGCGTTTCTGCCACCGCTTCAATTTTTAACAATGGCTGACGAATAACACGACAGCCTAATGCTTCTAATAATGGACAAATTTCCTCTGCTTGCGATGCAGGTCGAGTGACCAATACAGGCAAAAGACATGAGTCATTGATATTAGGCGTCAGCATAAACTTTCGCCAAAATTTCATCCGCGCCTTGGCTTAATAGATCTTCTGCCGCTTTAATACCTAATGCTTCTGCTTCACCCACAGGCGCGCGATACTCTGTAGTAAGCATTTGCTTACCATCAACACTGCCAACCAAACCCCGCAACCAAAGCTCGCCTTCTTTCTCAATCGCGTAACACGCAATCGGTACTTGGCAACCCCCTTCTAAGCGACGGTTCATGGCACGCTCCGCCGTTACACGATAGGTCGTAGTGTCATGCTGTAGCGGTTGTAACAAGGCAAGCGTATCGGCATCATCACTGCGTAATTCAATACCGACAGCCCCTTGGCCACCTGCAGGCAATGAAACTTCTGGCACAAGATACTCAGCGATTCGAGATTCCATTTCTAAACGCAGCAAGCCCGCAGACGCAAGAATAATGGCATCGAATTCGCCACTGTCTAATTTTCCTAGACGTGTTTGTACATTGCCACGTAAAGAACGAATGATTAAATCAGGGCGTAGATTCTGCAATTGGCACTGACGGCGAAGACTCGAAGTACCCACGACAGCCCCTTGGGGTAACTCGGTTAGACTTTTGAAGTTGTTAGATACAAACGCGTCAGTAGGATTTTCACGCTCAAGAATCACGCCTAATTTTAAGCCTTCTGGAAATTCCATTGGTACATCTTTCATTGAGTGCACAGCGATGTCCGCATCACCCGCGAGCATGGCTACTTCTAACTCTTTAACGAACAACCCTTTACCGCCAATTTTAGCAAGCGGAGTATCCAGAATGATGTCGCCTTTCGTTACAAAGGTCACAAGTTCAACGATTAAGTCAGGATTTAATGCTATCAGGCGTGACTTAACGTGCTCAGCCTGCCACATAGCAAGTGGACTTTTTCGGGTAGCGATTCTAAGGGTACGGGCTGACATAAGATTTCCTTGGCGGAATGAGCAAATAATGGCGTCATGATAACAGCAATCATAGCCCTATTAGAATGCTCTAACTCAGTTGAAAGGTATTATGGGAATAGTTGTCAAAGCTTCACAAGCCTCGCATCAGCTTTCGAACAGCCGGAAGATGTCGACGGCTTACACTCATGCCTTCGTCCAAGCCTTTTAAGTAAAGTATATGCACACTGCTCTCAACCGTTTCTAAACGATCAATCTTGCCTTTGGCAACCAGGGCATTTCGATGAATGCGCACAAAATACTGTTCAAACTCATCTTCTAATACTTTTAACGGCTCATCGATAAGTACTTCACACGTGCGCGAATCTTCTATGTGATATTTAACAGTGATGTACTTTTGATCGGCCTGAAAGCTGACAATATCCGTAATCGGAATAAGCTGTAAACCTTGATGAGTTCGTGCACTAATATGGGTGCGAGCAGTGATATTGGTATTATTCACTTCTATTTCAGCATCGACTTGTTGCTCAATCCATCGCTGAGCTTTTTGTAAGGCTTTGTTTAAATCATCTTTACGAATCGGCTTTAATAGATAATCGACGGCATCGACTTTAAACGCATTAAACGCGTAATCATCGTATGCAGTACAAAAAATAACCGCCGGCTTTGGGCCTGAGTCCGGCAGTCCTTTCATAAGCTGCTCCGCAACTTCCAGACCGGTTAACCCAGGCATTTCAATATCAAGCAAGACCAAGTCCGCCTTGTGCTGACGCATCCAATCAAGCGCAGCATGGCCGTTTCCTGCTTCAGCGACAATTTGATAATTTTCATGCTCAGTGAGAAGTCGTGCTAAACGCTGACGCGCTAACGGTTCATCATCCACCAGCAATACTCGTAAACTCATCGGCCTTCCAATTTTAGTGTCTGCTTATTGATTATGGCTTTACTGTACTGTCATTATATTCTGGTAACTCGATAATCACACGGTACTGGTTAGCAGTTTCTTCTAAATTTAGTCCAGCTTCACCCGCAAAAATCGCTTCTAACCGCATCGCAATATTGGGCAGTGATATTTGATGTCCTTTTTTTTCAAAAGCACGTTCAGGCTTGTCATTTTCGATGCTGAATAACCAGCGCCTTTTTTTATCGCTATTGTCTTTATTGAGACTCAACTTAATGACCACCTCTCCGCCATTAATCAAGGGTTGAATACCATGGTAGATCGCGTTTTCTAGCAGCGGCTGTAATAAGAGCTGAGGCACTTGAATCTTCGGTATGCTGTCAGGCAACAGCCACTTTAATCTAAGTCTATCTCCTAAGCGCTCTTGTTCAATATTTAAATAGCGGCGACCCAATTCAATTTCCGCTGCCAAATCAACTTGAGCATCCTGGTCTTTTAATACCACCCGAAATAAAGACGACAAATCCACCAGCATATTTTCAGCTTTCTCAGAATCTATTGCGATCAATGACGCCACTGTATTGAGGCTATTGAAAAAGAAATGAGGCCGAATTCGAGCTTGTAACGCTTGTAAGCGAGAACTTAATTCAGCTTGGCTTTTTAATCGCCACTGGCTTTGCACATAAAAATAACGCAAGCCCATTGCCCCAAAGATGGCACTGATCAAAATATTACGAATGATCCACGACCAATTGATGTCATACCCGAGGCCTAAAAACGGGAAAATGGCTTCCACCGCAAGGCTAATAAATAAGCACACCAACATTAAGAGCAGCATCGCCCAGCACACAGCCCAAGGCAGTGCTAATCGAGCCATGAACTTACGTGACTGGCATAATAAGGCAACGGAGAGTAGAGCAACCCACTGCACAAAATACGAGACGGTCGCGAAACGTTCCCATTGAAATCCTGCTAAACCACTTTCGATCAAAATCAACGCAGTCACAAGCGCCTCTGACAATAAAATCAGTACTAATACTGCTCGTACGTTACACAGATCGGGTAAGAAAAAAGATTCGAGTTTTTTATGATGTATATCCATAAACTCAGTGTTCCGTTGTCGAGCCGATAATACAAGCAATAATTACCTCGCAGACCGCATTACAGCACACAAATGACTCATAACCGCCTGCTTACAGGCGACTACTAATTAGACTCTGAGAGCGCTATAATTCGGGCATTCAAATTTCTGTGCAACTACGACCTGCTTTCTTTGGTCTACTTTCTTTGCACTCGTTATTCATTCGAGGTTTTCATGTCTGATCAAACTAACTCTTCTTGGGGTGGCCGTTTTTCTGAGCCAACCGATGCTTTTGTTGCCCGCTATACTGCTTCAGTTGATTTTGATCAGCGACTGTATGCTCATGATATTCAAGGTTCTATTGCTCACGCTAAAATGCTAACGAAAGTAGGCGTTCTTACTCAAGCTGAGTGTGACGATATTTTACGGGGACTAGAAGAAGTTCGTATTGAGATCGAACGCGGTGATTTCAACTGGTCGATTGAACTAGAAGACGTTCACATGAACATCGAAGCCGCGTTGACGGCTAAGATCGGTATCACCGGTAAGAAGCTGCACACTGGGCGCTCTCGTAACGATCAGGTTGCAACCGATATTCGTTTATACCTACGCGATGAAATTGACAATATTTGTGCGGGTTTAACCCGTCTACAAGAAGGTTTAATCGGCTTAGCCGCGGCTCACTCTGATACGATTATGCCAGGTTTCACCCACCTGCAAACGGCTCAGCCAGTGACCTTTGGTCATCACATTTTGGCGTGGAACGAAATGTTAGAGCGTGATTACGAGCGTCTATTAGATGTGCGTAAGCGTTTGAATCACTTACCCTTAGGCGCCGCCGCGTTAGCCGGTACGACTTACCCAATTGATCGTCACTATACTGCTGAATTGCTAGGCTTTACTGCGCCTACTGAAAACAGCCTAGATTCTGTTTCAGATCGTGACTTCGCGATTGAATTTACTGCTGCTGGCGCCATCATCATGATGCACATGTCGCGCTTCTCGGAAGAATTAGTACTTTGGGCGTCTGCTCAATTCCAGTTTATTCATCTACCAGATCGCTTCTGCACTGGCTCTTCTATTATGCCGCAAAAGAAAAACCCTGATGTACCTGAATTGGTGCGTGGTAAGTCTGGCCGTGTATATGGTCACCTGATGTCACTTCTTACTTTGATGAAATCACAGCCGTTGGCCTACAACAAAGATAACCAAGAAGACAAAGAACCCTTGTTCGATACCATCGATACGCTTCGCGATAGCATCCGTGCTTTCGGTGATATGGCCCCTTATTTAGAACCCAACAAGCCTTCTATGTATGAAGCAGCCCGCCGTGGTTTTTCTACCGCAACGGATCTTGCCGATTACGTAGTCGTGAAAGGTATTCCTTTCCGTGATGCTCATGAGATCGTGGGTAAGGCCGTCGCTTATGGCATCGAGACCGGCAAAGACTTAAGTGAGATGTCGTTGGAAGAGCTGCAAAAGTTCTCTGATCAAATCACAGCTGACGTATTTGATGTACTAACCCTTGAAGGTTCTGTTGCGGCTCGTGACCATATTGGTGGCACCGCGCCTAAACAAGTAATTGCTGCAGCAAAACGTGCCAGTGAGCGCCTAGCCAAACGTTAATTTCGGGTCTCACCTTTGGGTCTGATATCGATTATCGAAGTAGACCCACCAAAAGCGTACTCCAGGTTAGTTAAAGGAGGCGCTTTTCGTCTCATGAGTATGATATTTTTGTCTATACTCATACTATGTCAAAACCATCCCTTGAAGTCTCGTCACCATCGCAGACTAAACATATACACATTCAGCTACCCCAGTCTCAGCAAATTAATCAATGGCGGCAGTCATTCTTGAGTCTTAATAGCGCGCGTCTCGAACAAGCTCGTAGCTTAATGTTAGAGCGACAAACTCGCGTGCTTGATGTGCTGCCCATTTTATTGCATTTAAACCACCCTCAACTACCCGGTTTTATTAACCAAAACGTCCCCGCTGGCATTGAGCATTATACGCCACAAGTTAATGCGTCAAAGGCATTACGTCATTTAGCCCAGGGGCTACAAGTCCCAAGAATTAGTGGTATACGCTCAATCCAAGCCCTTTTTTTAATGGGCAGTTTAGGAACACTGGCACAAACATCGGACAGTGATCTTGATGTCTGGCTTTGCCATACCTCGGAGATAAGCGATGAACAGATCGCCCTACTAAAAACTAAATGTGATCTCATTGAGAAATGGGCAGCAAGCCAAAAAGTCGAGCTTCACTTTTTTTTAATGAATGCCGAAGAATTCCGCCAAGGAAAACAGCAAGCTCACGCTGATGCCGAGCATTCTGGTTCGACTCAGCACATGCTTTTATTGGATGAGTTTTATCGCTCCTCGTTATGGCTGGCGGGCCGCATGCCTAGTTGGTGGTTAATTCCAACTAAATATGAAAAGCACAGCAACCGTTATCTGGACCAATTATCTGAGCAACAGCTGATTCATGATGTTCACTGGATTCATCTGGGAAGCATCGCCACTATTCCTGCGGCAGAGTTTGTGGGTGCAGGCTTATGGCAGCTGAATAAAGGCTTGAAAAACCCTTATAAATCATTGCTTAAATTGCTGTTAACGCAACACTACGCAAGCCAATATCCTAAAATACGACCCTTATGCTGGGATCTAAAAGACACCGTACATCGCGGTAATATCCAAGCACTTTCTTGTGACGGTTACTTACTCATGCTGAACCGAGTGAGTAACCATGTTGCAGCCGAACATGACGAAAAGCGCTTAGAATTATTGCGCAGAGCCTTTTATTTTAAAGCGAACTTACCGCTGACTAAAGCAAGCCAAGGACAACAACGCCAATGGCGTTATAAAGAACTGCAGCAAATTGTAGAGCACTGGCACTGGACAACCGCACACGTTTCTCACTTAGACCATCGGGAAGAATGGCAAGTGCACGAAGTTCAGACTGAGCGTAATGCTCTGGTTAATGAAATGCTGACCAGTTACCGTTACCTTGCAGCCTTTAGTGATAAATACACGAAAAAAATTAGAATCAACCGCCAAGACCTTACTTTATTAGGCAACCAGCTTTACGCTATTTACGATGCAAAGCCAGGCAAAATTCTTACTATTAACCCGAACATTGTCACAAACTTAGTGCAGAATAAAATTTCCTTAGTGCTGTCAGAAGAAAAACGCTGGCAACTGGTTTCGGGGACTTACCACAAAGAAACCGATCACCGCATTATTAAGCAATCCCCCAGCTTGATTGAATTGCTTTGCTACGCTCACTTTAATGGTTTGTTAAGTCACCATACAAATTACGCAATTTATCCAGAACATAATCCGCTGACTCAATATGAGCTAAAAGAGCTCTTGCAAATCGTGCGGTGTATTCCTCTGCCTAATCATATTTCAGCAGCGAGTTTTCTACGCCCAAGCATCCCCATGCAGTGGCAATTATTTATTAATGTGGGCATCGACCCCATGCACCATTTTACTCGCAGAGGAATGCAGAAGCTCAGCAGCCGAGATGATGCATTAGGGTATAGCGCGTTAAAAGAAAATCTTATACAAAGCATTGACTTACTCACCATTAATAGTTGGGGAGAGTGGCGCATTCAACGCTTTCAGGGGCAAAGTGCACTCATTGAGTGTCTGCACTCTTTGCTCCAGCATATTCCTTTAGCCCGAAAACAAGGATGGCCTGAACACCTCTGCCATTGCTTCTGTGCTAGCCGAGCAGGCGCCATCAGTTTAAGAGTTGCACAAATACTGGAGGATTTGACCCTGCATACTTTAGAACAGCCTAAAGTGGATTACATCTTAGAAGCGGGTAAGTATTATTACGTCTGGCAACAAGACAAAAATGGCATAAAACTTCAACAAGCGGATTCTGTGGCTAAATTTTTAGCCATACTCGAGCTTCCTCGCCAGCACTACGGCCATTATAAATTAGATGCGAATGCCCTCAGTGGCAGCCCTCTTAAAGCTATTTTCAAAAATGCTAAACCCGGTGCTTGGCAATTATATTTTTGGCGTAAAGAAGACCGTTACTTTTGGTATTTATTAGATGAGCGAGGCGTACTGCTTCATCAGCAGCAGAAAGCCAATTCTGATAGCGAAGTTCTGCTCCCAGTTATTCGCTTCCTACGACAAGTCGATCAACGACTGCAGGGGCGTTTAGTTCGTAAGCGAGCCAGAACACTATTACTATTCGAACTGAAGCGTAATAATGAAACCACTGAATTTGAACCTATGCCTAGACGCCTACCTCCCATTCAAGAACAAACCAGCCAGATTCAATTAAATGCGATTTTAGATGATCAAGAGCAAGTGAATATTTACTGTAATGGTGAAGAGTTCAGCGTATGGGAATGGGGAGAACACTTGTATCAAAAAGTTGCTCAGACCCTATTAGATATGCGTGCAGACAATGAAACTTATCCCGTCTATCTTACCGACCTGGCTCTCTATGGTGATGAAAGTATCATTCAGCACATTAAATTTAAACAAGGGATAGAAAAGGATTTAAACCACGCCTTAATGGCCCTATCGACTACCCGCTAACTGCCGTATAATGGGAACAAATTCGGGAGACTGACATGCGTTTTTTCTTATTACCTGTTTTAACAGGATTATTATTACTAGCCGGCTGTGGACAAAAAGGTGCTCTTTACATTCCTAAAGATAATGCCAAACCTGTTCCTAGCTCGGTTGTTAATGAATAGAAACATGCGCGCCCCAGTGAGCCTGCAACCTTTTAGATTAGAAATACAATGAACATATTCGATTATAATAATGGCGTTTTACACGCAGAAGCAGTCTCAGCTGTTGATATTGCAGCCCAATATGGCACTCCTTGTTATGTATACTCGCGCAAAGCGTTTGAGCAACATTACTTAGCCTATGAAAACGCCCTTCAGGGTCGTGACCACCTTGTATGTTATGCAATGAAAGCGAATTCTA
>JBNMPQ010000123.1:0-8008 GCA_051276935.1 Oleispira sp.
TACCGCCGAACATTTTATGGTGATTATGATGGTGTGAAAATAGATGAACAAAATTCATATGGTTATCGAGCGGGTGCATATTTAAATTCCAATGATGATGTTTATATCGGCGGTGGCCTTGTTTACGAAAAATATGTAGATTGCAATCTGTTAGTTGATTGTTCTTCGATATACCCCGAAGTGATTTTTGCTATTAGTTTTTAATGATTATTTAGACAAAAGTGTTGAATATTCTAATGTCACAAGATTTAATTCTTGCTGTTGTCGTACCAGCGTTTCAACCTTACGACTCATGGAAACCAAAAAAGAAACGTGCATGCACTGATGCTAGCATGACTGGAGATTGTAAATTGAACTTGAGTAACGTGTTTTTAATACTGTTATCCGCATTGTCTTTAAATGTTTTTGCTTCATCGGAAGATGAAATTAATCATCTTTTAAACTTTGTCGCATCAACAGACTGCCAATATGAACGAAATGGCACTATGCATAATGGCAAAGAAGCGGTTGAGCATATAAATAAGAAATATGCTTATTATTTATACGACATCGAATCAACAGAAGACTTTATTAAGTATTCTGCGACCAAGAGTAAAATGTCAGGTAAATATTATCAAATTTACTGTGGCAGTCATTCAGCAGTAAAAAGTCAGGATTGGCTTTTAACTGAGTTATCGGTTTATAGGCAAGCACAAAAGTAGTTGTCAGTTCGATCTTATTTATAGGGAAAATAATGAGTATTTTAAGTTTTTTTATTCGATTTACAGTGGTTTATACTTTGCTTATGGCTGCCGTAGGAATTGCAGCTGGTTTTTTTGAAATTGAGAGTGCGAGTAGTGTTAATACACCTATATTAGTCGCTATTGCATTTTGGTGCTTTTATTCATATTCAGATAAAAATGGACGAGTTATCGAGGGTAATGAAAAGTGGAAGTTGATATTCTCTGCTTTAGCGGGTGATATTATTGGGACCACCTTACTTGCTACGCCAACCGTGATGTTGAACGAAATACCATTAGAATATTTGTTAATGGGAATGGCGATAGTAATTCCTCTCCATTTTCTTATATTTTTGGCAGTGAATTATTTTGCTAAAAAACAAATATTAAAATTACAGCCAAAATTAGCCGATAGTTAAGCGGTTAGTTCACAGGGCAGTTAAACTTTATTAAACCTCTTACTCTAGAAATTAGAAGAGAAAAACAATGGAAGAATTTGATCAGCTAGCGGCCCCAGGCTATCCCATTTTTTTAGGTTCTGAATTTGAACACCCTAAAAAAGAAGACGCGCGTTTTCATATACTGCCTATTCCTTATGAAGAATCCGTTTCTTATGGCGGTGGCACGGGCTTAGGTCCTGCTAAGATTTTAGAAGCCTCGTGGCAGTTAGAAACGTGGGACGGTAAAAGTACGCCCAGTGATCAAGGCATTTACACGCATCCTCCTGTTGATATGACAGGCGATGCGGAAACCGTGGTGAATAACATTGCGCGTGATACCCAAGCGATTGTCGAAGCCGGTGGTTTTCCAATTGGTTTAGGCGGGGAGCATACCGTCACCTATGGCATTATCAAAGGCTTACTGGCCGCAGGCATAAAAGACTTCGGCGTCGTGCAAATAGACGCTCATGCTGATTTACGTGAAGCCTACGAAGGGAATCCTTATAGTCATGCGTCTGTTATGAAGCGTGTGATCGATGAAGACATTCCTTTGTTTCAATTAGGCATCCGCGCCTTTTGCCAAGAAGAAGTTGAGATTCGTAAAAAGCACGGTGTCTATCACCTCGATGCTGAAGAACTGGTACCGAATAATGTGGGAAGCTTTGAATTGCCAAAAGACTTCCCAAAGAACGTCTTCTTCACGTTGGATATCGACGGCATGGATCCTTCGGTATTTCCATCCACAGGGACTCCGGTTCCCGGCGGGTTGGCATGGTATCAAACCTTATCGTTGTTTGAATGTGTGGCTAAACAGCGAAATATCATTGGATTTGATGTGACCGAGTTTGCCCCGATCGAAGGCTTTCATTGTTACGAATTTTCTGCGGCTGTACTGACGTACAAAATGATGGGCATTGTTGAAAGAAACAGTGAGGGCAAATAGTTCAGTGCCATAGCTGAGAAACAGTTAATTAAACGTTTATTTCTTTAAGATAGCCGACACAAAAAAAAGCCCTGGCAGATTCAAAAATGAAGCTGCCAGGGCTTTTTAGTTTTATAATATTAGTTCTATAATGAACGACGTCTGTCGTTATTATTTTTGAACATGAACATCCATTTGAGGATATGGGATACCAATGTTGTTTTCATCAAGTGCAAGTTTGATGCTTTCTGTAAGTTCAAAATAGACATCCCAATATTCAGGCGTTTTCGCCCAAGTACGCACAACAAAGTTTACCGAAGAGTCGCCTAGCTCTAATACTGCAATTTTGTATCCTTCAGTATGTAAAACTTTTTCATTAGCCTCAACTGTTTTCGTTAATAGCGCTTTAACCTCAGGCAAGTAAGCGTCGTAGCTCACTCCGATTTTTAGGTCAACACGGCGTATTTCCTTGGTAGAGTAGTTAACAATACTGTCGTCCATAATCGCAGAATTTGGAATGATGACGACTTTGTTATCAGGCGTTTTAAGCTGAGTACAAAAAATCTGAATATCTTCTACTGTACCCGATTTCCCACCGGCCTCAACGTAGTCACCTATTTTAAATGGACGGAAGATGATCATTAATACGCCCGATGCAAAATTAGAGAGCGACCCTTGCAATGCTAAACCAATGGCCAAACCTGCAGCACCAATAATGGTAATAAAAGAGGCTGTTTGGATACCTAATTGACTGAGTGCTGCAATAATAACGAAAACATAAAGCGCACCGTACGTTACGTTATGAATAAAGCGGGCGACGGTATCGTCGATATTGCGAATTTTTAATGCTTTTAAAATGCCTTTGGCAATCAATTTTGCAATTAAGCGACCTATTACGTAGATTGCGAGTGCGGCAAGAACTTTTAGAGAATATTCAACGATCAGGCCTTGGCTCTGTTCCAGTATCTTGTAAAGGTCGATGTTCTTAAGATCAATATTTTCCATTGTGGCTCCTGATAGGATTAGACGATATTCTTTTAAATTAGGGGCCGTAGCCTAGTATTATAAAAGGCTTGGGTAAAGTGCTTAAACGTAAAATCAGGTAATACCTGTGCGCTTGTTGATACGGTTGGTTGATGCGAAAGGCTTACGCTTATTTCGATATTATTGGGTAGCAATAATAGGATGAATAGATATGGATTAGTAAAATTCATTCGGTTTATTATAATAGTTCGATAACATGCTCAATAAGTATTCGTCACAATAATAAAATTAGTAGGTATTTATAATGAACGTCACCGAAGCGGTAGAAAATCGAGTATCTTGTCGCGGATTTAAAAAAGAGCCCGTCGAGCACAGCCTTCTTCAAGAGATATTCTCCAAAGCTCAGCAATCGCCCTCCAATTGTAATGTACAGCCTTGGAAAGTATTGGTTGTTTCCGGTAAGCAAAAAGACGCGTTAAAGAACCAATTGATTCAAACGGTCATGCAGCAGCAAAAGCCAGCACCCGATTTTAACTGGGCAATTGCTTACCAGGGCGAGCACCGAGATCGTCAGTTTGGTGCGGCTAACGCTCTATACAGTGCAATGGACATTGGGCGTGAAGAAAAGCAGAAGCGCCAGATGGCGATGTTACGCAATTGGTCCTTTTTTGAAGCGCCACATGTCGCTATTTTTACCATGGACAAGTATCTCGATATTATGGGCGCTGTCGATATTGGTATCTATGCACAAACGCTGACTTTGCTATTAAAAGAGCAAGGTATTTCTAGCTGTATGCAAGGCGCTCTGGGTCAATTTCCTGGTCCAATACGCGAGATGTTCGAGTTGCCAGAAGAACGTGGTGTCCTATTTGGTATGTCATTCGGCTATGCCGACGAAGAGGCGCCTGCTAATAAGGCACGAACTGATCGGACTGAACTTGCCGATTCGGTTGTTTTTGCCCAATAACCATAAGCTCGAGTTATTGCAATAGTAGTAAACAATTGACAATTGTTTACTAAACATAAGTCAATGGCCCATATTTAATCCATGTTACCATCCTCCCGATAAGTCTAACGAACTACTGGAGGTAGCAAGTGGTTAAATCAGAAGAGTTATTCAACTTTTATTCACATTTGATTGGTATGGTTGTCGCTATCATAGGGACAATTTTTTTACTTTATACAGCCTCAGGTTCAGTTTCCATGGTCGTTGTGGCCGCTATCTATGGTTTATCTGTCATTTTTTTATTGCTTGCCAGTTCGCTTTATCACTTTTTTAAAACAGAAGATAACGAACTGTCTTTTTGGCGTAAAATGGATCGTCTCGCCATTTTTTTCATGATCGCAGGCTCTTACACTCCCGTCTGTTATTTCTTTTTGGATGATGATTGGCGTCTACCGATGATCTCTGTTCAGTGGGGGCTGGTGGCTTTTGGCATGTTGTCTCAAGTATTTTTCCCGCGTGCGCCTCGCATGATCTATGCCGCCATGTTTTTGATTATGGGATGGTTAGTCGTATTACCCATTAGCCAAATATTAGAAAACATGAGTGAAAACCAGGTTAACTTGCTGTTTAGTGGTGGCGTGGCATTCAGCTTCGGTGCATTGTTTTACGCGATTAAAAAACCTTTATTATTTCCAGGTATCTTTAGTTTCCATGAGTTATTTCATGTGATGGTATTGATTGGTGCAGGTTGTCACTACGCCTTAATTTACAGTGCCTTTTCAGCAGCGGCGAGTGTCTAATGAATATTATTAAAAAACCTTTGAATGCATGCTGTAAACAGTGGTTAGCGCATGAAGAGTCACTGTTTGATCAAGACTATGAATTCCATGCCATTGAGGGTGAAAGTAAAGATAAAACAATCGGAAAACCTTATCTTCTGCATCATCCTGAAAATACAAAAGGGGTATTACTGATTCATGGTCTTATGGCGGCTCCCTTTGAGGTAAAGCAGTGGGCTGATGCGTTACATGCACAGGGCTACAATGTTTATGCGCCTAGGCTTACGGGTCATGGTACATCAGTGACTGATTTAGCGACTCGAGACAAGCTCGAATGGATACAAGCAGTAGAACGGGGCTATAAAATACTTGAAGAATGTTGTGATGATATTACTTTGGCCGGGTTTTCTACCGGTGCTGCTCTTGCGCTTAATATGGCGATTAAGCATCCGAAAAAATTTAGCGCACTTATTTGTATCAGTGCACCACTGAAGTTGAAGAAGTTTTCCGCTAATTTTGCGAGCCCTGTTAACCACTGGAATAAAGCATTCAGCTTGGTTAAGGCGAGTAAAATAACAAAGCAATTTGTGACTAATCATGCCGATAACCCTCATATCAATTATTTACATTGCCCTGTTAGCAGTATCGTAGAAATTAAAAAATTGATGAAGGGGGTGCGCCAAAATCTGGCCAGTATCGCTTTACCGACATTGATCATGCACGCCACCCATGATCCGAAGGTCGATGTGCAAAGTAGTAAAGACATTTATCGGCTTATCGGAAGTCAAACCAAAACGTACCATGAAATTGATTTTGATCAACACGGCATCATCAACGGTGATATATCCAAGCAAGTCTTCAATCAAGTTGATCTTTTCTTGCAAAAAAATATCTCGTTAGGCCTTACGAAGCGTTAACCCTTTGATAGAGTCTTATTTATCCTTAATTACGATTTTCAACCCGTTCGGTTGTAGCAAAATAGTGGTGGGTGCCGTTCCAAACATCGCCTTAAAAGTATGTGAAAAATGAGCCGAATCTGTAAAACCCGCATTGATAGCCGCCTCTGTTAAATTACCGCCAGAAGCCATCTCTACTGCCATTATATAAAGCCTATGCCACAGTCGGTAACGGCGCATAGGAACCCCTGTTTGCTTTTTAAAGATTTGAACCAAACGTGGCACTGATAAATTGACTAAGCTCGCGAGGTCATCGACCGACAGGTTATCATTCGCTGTTTGCTTAATTTTTTCTACCACCTTCGCCACTCGGCTATCGATGGCGTGATTTGGGTAAAACTGATTAAAGCGCCTCTCAAGTAAGTCATCTAATAAATCATAAGCGCTCTCAGAGTCTAATTGCTCAGCGTGTAGCGTTTGGTAAACCTGCTGGAACTCCCCGTATTGCTTAAGATCGTAGCCAACTTTACCGTGTTGCTGTTGCATCAGTGCTGAAATACCAGAGAAGTCAGCACCTAAAGCATCGAGATTGCAGTTTGCAACAATCGCATCTCCAGTTTTAATGGTAACCGATAGCCCTGCGGGCAATAAAAGACTCGTGCATTCAATACTTTCTGAGTCACCTTCAATACAAAAAGAAATGGTTTTATCCAGTGAGACGACCAGAGTAGCGGCGCCTTGAGATAATTTAAGGGAATCGAATAGAGGTCCAATATATAAGGTACGTTTGTCCCACAAGTAAAGGAGGGAAGGGAGTGCTTGAGCTGCCATATTGGATCTCACGAGCGAAAAGGTAATTTTTGTGATTATTTTTTAAAGTTAGCAAGATTAATCAGTTCGTACAAGTGAGATAAAAAAACTAGGCCTATTCTGAATTTGTACTTCTTACTAATAAAAAAAAATTGAAGGTCCACTATGAAAAAACTATTAATTGTTGCTATTGCAACAATGACTCTGGCTGCTCCGACGCAAGCGGGTTGGTTTAGCAATTATTTTAGTAACTATTTTAAATACACCCAAACAAAGCATCCTATTGTTTTAGTACCAGGCATTTTTGCCTTTGATACCATTGCCGGTATCGATTATTGGTATCAAATTCCTTCTGCCATAGAATCTCGTGGTGGTAAAGTTTTTGTACCAAAAATTAATGCGTTTGATAGTTCGGTTGATCGTGGCGAGCAGTTGATCGCTCAGCTTGATGAAATCAAAGCCAGCTCCAGAGGAAGAATTACTAAGTTCAACTTAATGGGACATAGCCAAGGGGGTGTTACTTCTCGCTACGTGATGACTGTGCGGCCTGATCTAGTAGCGTCTGTTACCTCAATGTCGACTCCTCATACGGGTTCACCCGTTGCAGGCCTAGTAACAGATTTGGCACCAGCAGGTACGGTGCAAGCAAACTTGATCGCTACGGTAGGTGATGCCGTTGGCAACTTGGTTAATTTATTATCAAATAATAAAGCCAGTGAATCCGACATTTATGCGATGCTAGGAGAATTTAGTGCGACAGGTGCTGCTGATTTTAATTCACGCTATCCACTTGGTTTACCGACTCAAGAATGTGGCGAAGGCGCACGCTCTGTCACCGTTAATGGCAATGATATTAAATTATTCTCATGGGGAGGTGGCTCACCAGTTACAACCGGTATTGATCCATCAGATTTACTATTCGGTATAAGCTCACTGGCGTTTAAGGGAGCCCAAAGCGATGGCATTACAGGTGTGTGTGCAAATCACTTCGGTCGTGTTTTACGTGATGACTACAGAATGAATCATATTGATATCAATAACCATGTATTAGGTCTTGTTTCTATATTTGATACCAATCCTAAGACTGTGTTCAAAAATCATGCAAATCGTTTAAAAAATATGGGTCTTTAGTCATTCACTTTAGAGACTGATGTTTGATCGAGTATGAATTGAATCACTGCTGAGTATTGAATACTCAGCAGTGATTTTTGCGTTATAAGTTAATCGTCAAAAAAGTGGATTAATCATTGAATAACAATAATAAAATGATCTTAGTTAGTGGTATCTCAATAATTTTATGTTCATCAATTTTTATTGTTGATAATGATTTAGAAAAACCTGCGATGGATAATTCACTGAAACCGCTACTGGTCATTAACGAAGTAGCGTTCGGAAACGTTATTTCTGAAAATCTCAATACGATGACGCCGCAGCATGAGATCAAGGCCTTTGAAAAGCCTCTGCCTAAAAGTTTAGAAGATATCGATTTAAATATTGCTCTGCCACTAGACC
>JBNMPQ010000124.1:0-7943 GCA_051276935.1 Oleispira sp.
CACTTATTCCACTTGGGCCAGGCCTAGCGGCCTTAGGGGAGGGTGAGTTAACAATTTTAACCACCGCTATGACGGTGGCGTTTGATACCACTGTGATCGGTTTATTGGCAGGCATTATCGGTTTTGTTTTAGGACGTATGCGCCGTCGCTGGTATGACGCAGCGATGGAGGCTTACGAAACTCACGCTCAAGAGGTTGCCACTCATGGATAAATGGCGTTCAAGTTCTTTTGATAATCAAGATGATGAGCCATTAGGGCCATTAGCAAACTTAGTCGATATTATGCTGGTTTTTGCTTGCGGGCTCATCGCTGCTTTAGTGGCACAAAGTGCAGATTTAAAAGAGCACTTTAATGTTGAAAATTCAAAGCCTATTCAAGAAGGAAAAGAATTAATTGAAGTGCCTAAGTCGTTAAAAGATTCAATGCAAGGCGCAGAAGGATACCAATCGATGGGACAAGTCTATAAAGATCCAGAAACAGGAAAGTTAATATTAATTAGTCAATAAGGTATTTATTAAAATACACATTAAATAATTCTTTAGAGATAAAAATTAAGATAATAGTGAGTGTTCAGGTGCAGCGGCTTTGTTGAATATAATATAACCAATGAAATAAAATCAGCTACTTGTATGACTCGTGCTTACCCCTGTTAGCGGTAATGCAGGCTAAATACAAGCCGTAGAATATGTTTGTTATATTCCACTGAACCGATAATAGTACGCGCAAGTCGGATTTATTGTTTTTAATATGTGAAGTTAGGATGACCCTTCAGCAAAAAGCGCCTAAAATGAAATCAATAGTTTTTTTTAACGTTTGATTGTGAGGCTATATGTTTGTTTTAGATCCGAGATTGCAAAGCGATACGATTTTAATTGGGCGTTTTCCTCTGTGCCAAGTGCTACTGATGAACGATAAACGCTATCCCTGGGTTATTCTGGTGCCCGCTCATAATGATATTTATGAGTATTATCACTTATCGAACGAAGACCAAGCTCAGTTGATGAAAGAGTCGGCGATGGTGAGTCAAAAGATGGCTGATCATTTTTCCGCTAAATCTATGAACATTGCTGCGCTTGGAAATGTTGTGCCTCAATTGCATCAGCATCATATTTGTCGTTATACCAACGATCCAGCATGGCCTGGCCCTGTTTGGGGCCACAGCCCAGGGGTTGTTTATGGGTCAGATGAATTGGAAGTTCGAGTAAAAGAATTGCAGAGTATTTTTGAGTCGCATTTTGTTGAAGATCTTGAAGCGGAAGACGATGTAGAAAATTATACTTATTGGTAAGTTTTATACAGTTTTTTAAATTCTGATTACTGAGCAAAAGAGACTCAATGAAAGTAGTACGTCTTTACATGAATAATCGATTACGTAATTTTAATTACATCATCGGTTGTGAGAAAACGGGTCAGGCCATTGCCTTGGACCCGCTTGATGGTGATGCGGTGCTTGCTGCTGCTGCCGCTGAAGGCTGGCAAATTAAGTGTATTATTAATACGCATGAACATCATGACCACATTGAAGGTAATCCTGTAGTACAGGCTGCGACAGGAGCCCCTATTTGGGCCAGTGAATATGCCATAGGTAAAATCCCAAACGTTACTAGGGCTTTGGTCGCTAATGAGGTGATTGAGCTTGGCAGCATGGTTTTTAAAGTAATGCCAACTCCTGGCCATACACCAGTGCATGTTTGCTTGTTAACACTCAGTGAAGAAATTCCAGTGCTGTTCTCAGGGGATACGCTGTTTAATGCCTGTGCGGGTAACTGTTTTAATGGTGGTAATGTCGATGACATGTATGAGACGTTTCAACGAGTACTTGCTCCTTTGCCTGATAACACTGTTTTGTATCCAGGTCATGACTACATGAAAACGAATCTAGATTTTTCTTTGACTTGCGAGCCGGAAAATAAAGATGCCCAATATTGGCAAGGGAATGTTAAAAATCTTGGCCCCGATGAGATGCCATTTATGACGCTGGGACAAGAGCGGTTATATAACCCATTTTTACGTTTAAATAGCCCTGTCCTGATGGCTAAGATTGAGGAAAGTGGCAACATTATTTCGTCATCAAGAGCAATATTTAAAGCACTACGCCTTCTTAGAGATCAGTGGTAATGACTGATACACTATACATTTATAGGGCGTTTTAACTGTGTGCATTAATATTAAAACGCAGTTCTAAGCTGAATGGGTTTTTTACTTGGATAACTTTAATCGATCCGTTTAGGCGCTCTTCAAGAATGGCATGGCACATTTTTAGTACGATCATTTCATTGCGAATATTATAATTGGCATCGTCATCACCGGTTTTACTGATGTCTTGCTTATCATAAATGAGTTTTATAACGCCATCATCACCTTCTAACTCGAGAGAGATCATTAGATTTTTGCTGTCGAAACTATCATGATTAAGCGCTTCTATTGTGACTAGGCAATGCTTAAAGCAATACGTTAAAAGATCTTTATGGCTGTCTAGCATTAATGAGAAGGGCAAGCGCACGTTAGTTAATGATGAAATACCAGATTTCGTTGAGCGCTCACTCAGCGATTCCTGTATTAATACAACGACATCAAATGTTTGGCTACTGGATTGGTTGCTTGCCTGCAAATGTTCAGAGAGTAATTTGATCAGCATTCTTAACTGCTGAAGTTGCTCTTCTGAATTGTCGCTATTGCCCTTGTTAGGGTGAATTAGATCTTGAAGTCTGTCCAATGCATGCTGCAAAGGTCGCAAGTTGTCTTGATTTTTCTGGCGACGTTTTTGCTGTTCAAGATTAACCAGTTGTTGTTCTAGTTTTTTTATTTCCGCTTGCGATTGCACTTGCTCATCGGTCAATTCTTCTGTCCGCTTGGTGACTTTTTGTTCCAGTGCATAATTTAACTCTGCAGCCTGTGTACTTGCATTTATCTGTGCGGTTTTATCCAAGAGGCAAAATACAATCGTGGCTGGTAACCCATTATCATCCCATTCTGAAATTTGAATAGTAGTTTCAAAGTGTTTAATGCTATTTTCGTTGCATTGAATACTAAGTTCTGTACAGATACGTTCCATATGCCCATGGAGTAATTGATTAATGCGCTCTCTCTGTTCAATGAAGCGCTCACCCGTGATACGACCCTTAAACCAATCAATCGGGTTTTCTATTTCTTCTAATACTTTAGGGTCTATTTCTAGGTGTTTCGAAAAGTGTTTATTTCCTGAAAAACGATCTGTTTTTTGGCTGTATTCACAAAACCCTAATTCAGCATTGTTAATAGCGATGGATAATTTGTATTGAGAATTTTTAAGCGCTAGCTCAGTGAGCTCGCGTTTTTTAACATCGTCTTTCAGACTGATTCGCATGCTATTAATGGCGTTAACAACGGCGTCGATTTCATCTTCTTTTTCTAGGGCATTAGACCAATTATGAGATGAATTTAGCGTCAGTTTTTGATCTAAATTATTTAAATTAAAGCGGTTGGCCCATTGCGACATACTCAATAATCTATTTGTAACGAGGTGTTGAAAGATAAAAAATATAAAGAGTGAAACGGAAAAGGTTTTAAAGAACTGGCCAGCGAGAATGTTTAATGCTTTATAAAATAATGTATCATACAAGCTATTATAATCTAAATTAATATTAAGTACGCCCAATGGATATTGTTGTTCAGCAGTGGAGAAAAATAGATCAAAGGCATGTTTTTGTGAGCCTGATTGTTCAAAGTCGCCAGCACTGTGTAATAGGCCTTCTTTGGTTTCTATGTAAACATTTAGCACACCAGGGAAATTTAGAATACCCGCAAGTTGAGTCTTTATTTGTTGGCTATCAAAGTTCCATAAACTGTAACTCATACTTTCTTGATAACCCGCTTCAATTTGAGTAATGCTTTGGTCGAGTTCATCTGTTGCTCTGAGGTAATCGGAATAGATAATATACGTTGACGTGGCAAGAGTAACAAAGGAGCTAAAAATCAGCACATAGGTCAAGAGTTTCACTGCGAGCTTTTGGCGGCGGCGCGAAGCTTTGATTATTGTCTTGTTTACAGCTTCAGACACTGAATATCCCTTTTCTGCTATCCATAGAATTTAAATACACATAAATTAAATGTCTTTTAATGATGATAGTAAATTTGTCATGAAATTGGACTGTGGGCAAGTAAATATATAGTAGAAGAGTGTTTGGCCTTTGGGCTCAACTTTGACGAGGCTGTATTAGAGCTCTGTTTGGTGATAAATAATAGCTACTTAATAGTAGCTATTATGAACCGATACTTACTGGACAGATATCCAAGCTTTGTTTTTATCAATGAATTTTGCACCAATCCCTTTCACTTTACTCAGGTCTTCAATGGTCGCGAAACTACCATTTTGCAATCGATAATCAATAATGGCTTGTGCTTTTTTGGCACCAATACCTTTGATTTTTTCCAATTGCTCGATGCTGGCATTATTAATATTTAAGAGGGGGTTTGATGTCTCATTAGCATGCACAGACGTGAATGCAAAAACAACAGATATTAAGACGGCTTTTAGTAAAATATTCCATGACTTCATTAAAAAATTCCTTTTCTTTTTATTGGGAACTTAAAAAATAGCAGATATATTTTGAGATGCATTAAGGAAATAGAATGAAATTACGGCTTTAAATGAAAATAAACCCAGCATAATAAGGCATTATGCTGGGTTTATTTGGTTTAGCGAGAGTGATTAAACGCTATTTTTCTTAAGCGTCTTTTTTAACAGTCGCTTTTTTTGCAGGTTCTTTTTTCACGGCCGCTTTCTTTTTAGCCGGTGTTTTTTTCTTTGGTTGAGTTTCTACCCATTTGTTATCTTCGAAAACAGCGCTCCAGCCAGAGGCTTTGCCTTCAATTTCAGACATCACATATTGTGACTTAGTCTTACGGCTGTAACGAATGATCGCAGAATTACCTTTTTTATCAGCGCGAGGCGCGTCTAACAAAAAGTGGTATTTAGGATCAAGCTCTGCTTGGTGAGGAATGATTTCAGAGACCAAAGGCGCGCGAGTTTCACGATTTTTAGGAAACTGACTTGCCGCTAAAAATAAACCACTGGCACCATCACGCAAAATGTATGTATCGTCTACTTTCACACATTGCAGCTCTGGGGTTGGAATTGGGTCCATTTTAGGTGGCGCGGCTTCACCGCTTTTGAGCAGTTTGCGCGTATTCTTGCATTCATCCGCCATGCAGCCAAAATACTTACCGAAACGGCCTGATTTTAGTTGCATTTCGCTGCCGCACTTGTCGCATTCGAGAGTAGGGCCGTCATAGCCTTTAATCTTAAATTGACCCAGTTCAACTTCGTAGCCATTACAATCAGGGTTGTTACCGCAAATATGCAATTTACGTTGTTCATCAAGTAAATAACTGTCCATCGCGGTGTTGCAGATGGTGCAGCGACGCTTATCGTTTAAACGACGACTTTCGGCTTCTTCATCACCATCAAGGCTGATGGCTTCATCACCTGCAGTCAAATTCATGGTTGTAGTACAGCGTTCTTTGGGTGGTAGGCTATAACCTGAGCACCCTAAAAATACACCTGTTGAACCGGTACGAATTTGCATGTTACGCGAACAGGTAGGGCACTCAATATCGGTATTAACCGGATCATTAGGGCGCATGCCATCTTCACTATCAGCGATTTCCAGTTTATTTTGGAAGTTGCTGTAAAATTCGTTTAAAACGCTTTTCCATTTCAACGCACCGTTCGCAACATCGTCGAGCTTTTCTTCCATGCTGGCGGTAAAGTTGTAATCCATTAAATCATCAAAGTTTTCTACTAGACGACTGGTAACAATATCACCCATTTTTTCAGCGTAAAAGCGACGACTTTCCAGGCGCACATACCCACGATCCTGGATGGTAGAAATAATAGAAGCATAAGTCGATGGACGACCAATGCCTTGTTTCTCTAATTCTTTAACCAATGCCGCTTCAGAGTAACGAGGAGAAGGTTTAGTAAAGTGCTGTTTAGGCTGCAACTCGTCGAGTTTCAACACATCACCAATCGCGACGTCTGGCAATATAATATCTTCATCGCCTTTGCCGCCGGTAGGCAGAGCGCGTAAATGGCCATCAAAACGAATAACTCGGCCCTTGGTTTTCAAATCAAATTCAGAAGCTTTTACCGTAATAGTAGAGCTTGTAAATTGTGCATCATTAATTTGACAGGCCACAAATCGACGCCAGATGAGATCGTATAAACGCTCAGCGTCTGGTTCCATCTTTTCTAGGTCATTGGCAGTTAGCTCAACATTAGAGGGACGAATCGCTTCGTGGGCCTCCTGAGCGCCTTCCTTGCTACTATAAGAGCGAGGCTCTGGTGGTAAGTACTGCTCACCGTATTGTTGCTCGATGTACGCTCGAGCATTTTCGACGGCTTCGCTGCTTAAATTCGTCGAGTCAGTTCGCATATACGTGATGTAACCCGCTTCGTATAAGCGTTGAGCCAATATCATGGTTTTTTTCACGCTGAAACTTAAACGCGTACTGGCTGCCTGCTGCAACGTCGAAGTAATAAAGGGTGCGGCCGGTTTAGATTTGGTGGGGCGATCTTCGCGATTAGCGACTGTGAATGCAGATGACTGCAATACGGCCATGGCTTTTTCGCTGTGATCTTGGTTAGTAGGTTTGTATTCAGTGCCGTTTTCTTTGACCACTTGACAACGCAACTGATCGCCTTGCTTACTGTCTAATTTGGCAAAAGCTTCCCAGTACTCGTCCGGGATAAAAGCGCGAATTTCGCGTTCACGCTCAACGACAATTCGCACGGCAACTGATTGAACTCGACCTGCAGATAATCCACGCGCAACTTTTGCCCACAATAATGGTGATACCATAAAGCCAACAACTCGGTCTAAGAAGCGACGAGTCTGCTGAGCATTAACACGATTAATGTCTAGATCTGAAGGCTTCTCAAAAGCGGCTTTGATCGCTTTTTTAGTAATTTCGTTAAACACTACACGACGATAGCGGCTTTCATCACCACCAATAACTTCCCGCAGGTGCCAAGCAATGGCTTCCCCTTCGCGGTCCAAATCCGTTGCGAGATAAACGGTATCGGCGTCTTTTGCTAAGCGCTGTAATTCTTCTACGACTTTTTCTTTGCCGGGAAGAATCTGATAGTTTGCTGCCCAATCGTTGTCTGGGTTGATGCCCATTCGATTGATCAGTTGCTCTTTAGATTTTCGTTTTTTGTGAACGATTTTATCTTCAGGAGACAACTTACGCGTAATCGCAGCTTGGCGAGCCCTTTCCTTTGGGTCGCTCTTAGTACCTGATCCCGAGGTCGGTAGATCACGAATATGACCAACACTGGACTTTACAATAAAGTCTTTGCCCAGATACTTGTTGATGGTTTTTGCCTTGGCAGGCGATTCCACAATAACCAGCGATTTGCCCATAGTGACCTAAAAAACCTTATGTAAAGAAGTAAATAACCGATTCTAATCAGTATAAAATGTCAATTTATATGCACTCGAAGCCTTCGGGTCAAGCTTTAGTGAAATGAATTTTCATTCGACTACTGTGATGCGACTCTGAAAATCATTGCTAAACTGCTTATATAGAAGCAGGTTTTACATTATTACTAGCTAAGCTAATAATTTCGAATAAGCAATTAAGTAGGAGTTGAAATGTCGTCGATAGGGTTCGTTATCTCCATAGCAGTGCCAATTTTGATCTTGCTGGCTATTGCTGTATTTGTCAGCAAACAGCAGCAAAAAAAAATAAGTCAAAGAGGCCAGGCGCGGGCAGTAAAAGAATTTATTGCCGAGCTGGCTGAGGCATTGGAATTTTTGGTAAAGGTTGATAATCAGAAAGAAATTCAAGAATTAGTGTTTGCTCGTATTAAGCAGCTTAACGGGCGGTATGTGGAATCTTTACCAAAGAATGAGCGAGCAGGCGCGAGTGCGGTTGAATTAGATGCGCTTCAAAAACA
>JBNMPQ010000125.1:0-7929 GCA_051276935.1 Oleispira sp.
ATTACCTCAGCGTGGATATTTGCACACGCCACGGCTTCGCATTGAAACTCGATTCCCTTTTGGTTTTTATAAAAGCTGGACTTGGCTAAGATTAAAAACCCCTGGCCTTGTTTATCCCAAACCGATTATCACACCGTTTATTGCCAGCACCGGCGAGGGCGACGAAATGCCAACCGATGCAAGTTTAAGTATTGGCAATGATGAATTTATTGGCTTGCGCAATTATCGTCCAGGAGATTCTTTAAAACACGTCGCGTGGAAATATTTAGCAAAAGGCAAAGGCTTACTAAGCAAAGAATACGATAATCAACAGATCAGTATGCAGTGGCTAGATTGGTTTAGTTTGCAAGGAATGAGCGTTGAAGAAAGGCTATCGCATTTAACAGGTTGGATCTTACAGGCTGAACAACAAGGTCGCGCCTACGGCCTTAAACTTCCACAGTTAGAAATAAAACCCAATGTGGGCGATGCCCATCGTGATGACTGCTTAAAACACCTCGCGCTGTATGGATTAGATCCAAAAGGTGAGCGTCTATGAGCGTGATTAATTTTCCTCGCAGCGCTCTTATGTGGTTAATACTGGCGATTAGCAGTGTTTATCTTCCTCTTCAAACGCACTTGCCGTTATGGACCAGCCTCGTATTTATCAGCGTTATTGTATGGCGCTGGATGATGCACTTAGGTCATTGGCCTTTTCCAAACAGTGCAGTAAAGGTCGTAGTTGTGGTTTTAGCGATAACCGCCGTTGTGGTATCTGCGAAAGGGCGCTTTCACCTTGAAAGTGCGACCACCTTTATTTTGGTTGCCAGCTTATTAAAAGTATTAGAAATAAAAAATCAACGAGATGGATACATCGTTATTTTTATCTCGATGTTTTTATTAGCGGTTAACTTTCTTTTTGAGCAAGGACTTTTTACCGCGCTATACAGCCTATTGGCTGTTTGGCTATTATTGTCGGCATTAGTAGGTCTGCATCAGACGTTATCTTCTGACCAACAGCTTTCCCAAAACTTTTGGCGAGCAGGTAAAACAAGCAGCCAAGTTTTATTATTATCTCTGCCGACAATGCTCGTGTTATTTTTGTTATTTCCGCGCCTAGAACCTTTGTGGACATTGAATCTGCAGTCTAGTAAAGCGAAAACAGGCTTGTCAGATCACATGAGTCCGGGTGACATTGCTGACTTGTCGAATTCAGATGAATTAGTATTTAGAGTGCAGTTTGAGGGGGCGGTCCCCACTTCTGATCAATGGTACTGGCGGGGATTGGTATTAGATTATTATGAAGAAGTAAACGGCAAAGCGCGCTGGTCAATGAGTGGCTACCTAGACCAAGTTGATTGGTATCCCAAAAGTTGGTTACCAGATGATAATAGTGAGGGCGTCGTCGATTATCGCATCATTCAAGAAGCCAGTGATAATAAATGGCTGTTTGGTTTGCGAGGTGTTGCCGCAATGGAAATGGGCATTGGCATGACCCAAGACGACCGCATCGTTAGTCAAAAAAAGCTGTTGCAGCGAAAAGAATATGCGGTGCGTTCTAAACTGGGCATGAAACTAGCCCCTCAAGGTTTGCAATCTTATGTGCGCCAGCAAAATGTGCAGCTACCGTCGTTGTCGTCTGACGGTCAAGGTAATCCAGAAACAAGAGCATTAGCCCAACACATATATTCACAATACGATAATGACGCCGAACGAATGCAAAAAGCGTTGCAGTATTATCCGCAAAACAACTTCAGCTATACGCTAAAGCCCGGCGTTATGTTGGAAAACGATATTGATAAATTCTTATTCGAAAAGCGAGCAGGTTTCTGTGCTCACTTCTCAAGTAGTTTTGTGTTTTTAATGCGCGCAATGAATATTCCTGCACGAGTAGTTGCGGGTTATCAGGGTGGAGAGCTTAACCCTGAAAGCGGTCATATAACCGTGCGTCAATACGATGCACACGCCTGGGTGGAAGTCTGGTTAGAAGATCAGGGTTGGGTTTCTGTAGACCCAACAGCGCAAGTGGCCCCTGAACGAATTAATCAGGGTCTACGTGAAGCACTGAGTGGTAAAGAGGAATTTTTGTCGGGTAATAATTTCTCTTTATTAAAGTTGTCCCATCTTCCATGGTTAAATGATTTACGCTTTCAACTAGATCAGTTGAATTATTACTGGCATAAAACGGTACTTAATTTTAATAAAAACAAACAAGGCAGCTTATTAAAAGAATGGTTTGGTAGTGGTTTCTTAAAGAAAAGTTTATACGCTTTAGCGGGACTTTTTTGTGGTTTCTTTTTATTAATTACACTCATTGTATTATGGAGAAAGCCCAACACAAAAGAGTCAGTATTGGTTAAAACGTTGCGTCAATTTGATAAGACAATCTTAGGAACGTCGGTGCAACGTCGTGAGAATGAAGGTTTATCAGACTACAGCTTAAGGTTGCAGCAACAATACCCTCGACAGAGTGAATCGATTCGTCGTATATTTGAAAAGCTACAGAGTCATTATTTTTCCAAAGTTAACGCGGATCATAAAGACAGTGAGCGACTGTTAGCAAAAAGCTTGATCACACTCGGGCGACAATTAAAAAAAGAAAAGTAACCTCGGTATCAAAAAGTAGCTGGATAAATATACCTCTCTTTACCAGCTACAAAAACATCCCTTGCCAATCACATTAGTAAACGAATTCAACGGCTCATTTCGGGCCATTTGATGGACAATGTTCGACAAAAATTCATCATCATTACTGGTACAAAAAGCGCCAAAACCATAAGGACCAAAATATCCTAATTTATTATCATCATTTATCAAGGCCAGTGAAGGGCTTGAAGGCAAAGGCAGTAGATCGTCTTTCGCACGAATAATGGTTAAGCGTTCACCGTTAAGGTGTTGCAAGTCATCGATTTCTTTAAGGCTACTCATGGGGTGAGCGATAATAATAATGCGTAATTCATCGGCATTAAAATGGGTCAATAAACGACTGAAATGGCGCTGACTAATTCGATTACACAGGCAGTCTGGACGCCAAAAGTGAAGCAATGTTTGCTGACCCTTGATAGCTGCAGGGAATTGATCGAGATAGGGAGTCAGCAGTGCTTCCACGGCTTGCGGTTGATAAAAAAGTGTATTGTCTTCTTCGCTAATAAAACTTTTCAGGTTCGCTTGCTGAAACCACCACAAGCCTAACAACGTGGCAGAGATCCACACACTAAACACACTAATCACTAACCACTGCGGCATCCCTTTATTGTGTTGTTGCATGTCTCTCACCTGAAATTGATGCTTGGCTGACCTTATGTAGACGATAGCTCAGCATAATAGCTGCTGCGGTTAATCCGACAATAATACCAATCCAAAACCCTTTTGCACCGAACGGCTCTGAGGCTTCAAACGCTAAATAATACCCTAGCCCTAGTCCACATAACCAATAAGAGAAAAACGTAATGACCATCACAATAATCGTATCCTGATAGCCGCGTAACGCACCCGCTGCGGCGATTTGTATCGCATCACTAAACTGAAAAATAGCAGCAAAAAGCAGAAGTGATGCACCTATTTCGACAACAACCGGATCGGATGAATACAGTTTGGCAATATAAGGGGCAAATAGAATAATCAAACTCGCGTTGAGAATGGCTAAAAACAAGTTAACCCTCACACCTAGCCAAGAGATCCTAGCCGCCGCACCTGCTTCTTGTCGCCCCAACTGCTGGCTAACCATCACCGTAAGGGCCATGCCGACACTCAAAGGCACCATAAAAGTAACCGACGATAAGTTAATGGCGACCTGATGCCCTGCAACAACCTCCGTCCCTAAGGGTGTTAAAAACAGCGCAATAACCGAGAAAAACCCGACCTCAAAGAAAATCGCACTGCCAATCGGAATACCCAGCGCCAGTAGGTTTATTATAGGTTCCCGTTGAATGTTCAAAAAGGTACCGAGTGTCCGTTGATGAACCGGTAATCTATTTTTGTAGCAATCAATCAGCATTGCTATAAATAAGAAGAGAAAAACCAACGCCGTACCATAGCCACAGCCTGAGCCTCCCATAGGCTCAATGCCTAGCCAGCCATATACAAACAAACCATTAGCGGGAATGTTCAGCAGCAGCCCAAACAGCATGATCTTAGTCACTGAACCTGGGTTATTTAATGCCTCAGCATGAAAACGTAATGCTAGAAACCCACCTGCTGCAGGCAGACCCCAAGAGACGGCCTGCACATATTCACGCATCAGTTGCGCGCTGTAGGGATCAGGTAATAAATAACTAAGTTTAGGGCCAAAGAAATAAAGCAGCAGTCCAGACAAACAGCCAAGAGCAACGCCTACCGAAATAGCAGAACCTAAAATCTCACCCACTTTATCCGTTTGATTGGCCCCTACTAGCTTGGCTACTTGAGGCGTAAAGGCCACCATGACGCCCGCAACAAAAAATAGAATAGGGGTCCACAGACTAGAACCAATGGCAATAGCGGCAAGATCTTCAGTCCCTACATGGCCAGACATAATCGTATCAATGGTGGCCATGCCAATCTGCGCAAGTTGAGTAATCAAAATAGGCGCGGTTAAGGCACAGAGTTGTTTAAAGTGTTGCTTCGATAAAGCAGTACTCGTTTTAGATTTGGTATTTGTCATAATCATCAATTATCAGTAAGCTGCGCATTTTGCACCTTAAAGATGCCCGAGTATAGACGTGACTTCATGAATGACTACAATCCTGATCAATTAATTAAGATTTTCAATCGTTTATTCATTGAACGCCATAAAACTTGCCTTGCCCATAGCCATGACGAGCCTATCTATTTACCGGCCGACCAGCAGAATTCAAACCATAGAATACTCTTTGCTCATGGTTTTTTTGCCAGCGCGCTGCATGAAGTCAGCCATTGGTGTATTGCGGGAGAGGAGCGTCGATTGAAGGTCGATTTTGGCTATTGGTATGAGCCCGACGGACGCAGTGCAGAAAAACAGCGTGAATTTGAACAGGTAGAAGTTAAGCCCCAGGCGATAGAATGGATTTTAACAAAGGCGTGC
The DNA here is from genome assembly GCA_051276935.1 of Oleispira sp. Classification (GTDB taxonomy): domain Bacteria; phylum Pseudomonadota; class Gammaproteobacteria; order Pseudomonadales; family Oceanobacteraceae; genus Oleispira. Next base: position 5,021 of record JBNMPQ010000125.1, read on the forward strand.
GGGCGCAATTTCAACATTAGCACCGACAATCTTAATGGTAAACCACACGATATTGCGGTAGGGCGAGAGCAGTTTGCCAAAAATGTCGTCAAACAAGTGGAAATATACCTGCTAAATGGCCTTCCTGAGTGCGCGGCCATATTAAAGCAAGCGCTATTGGATTATTATCAACCCAACACTTTATTAAATAACGATCAGTTTCAGATTGATGAATTGATCGGCGCGCATGAGTTGCCCGCTATGGCGACCGCACCACGATGTTCGAACTAGAGCCAAGGCTGACGTTTGGATGAGAAGTTAAAACCAAAAGGTTACATTTTGTTTAAAAAAATAATATCGGCAATCACTGGCAGTTCAAAAGAGCAGAGCCAGGGTAGCAAAAGCCAGAGTAATAAAAACCAAAGTAATAAAAGCTCCGCTAATCAAAATAAAGAAAGCAGTAACCCCGCCAATAAAAGTAAGACTCATGAGCGCAGCAAGCACGAAAACAAGCCTCATAAAGCCGCCCAAAAACCAGACTTCAAACCGTCTGCCAAAGGCAATCAAAAGCATCAAGCGCAAAGCAAGCCGCCTGAAAAACCTTGGAAGCTAGAAGAGTTTGTTGTCGAACCAGCAGAAGGTGAAACACGTTTTCATGACATGCAGCTCCCCGATAGTTTAATGCAGGGCATTCAAAAATCGGGTTTTAAATATTGCACCCCTATTCAAGCGCAATCGTTACCGGCGGCGTTAAAAGGCAGTGATATTTTAGGGCAAGCACAAACAGGCACTGGTAAATCAGCGGCGTTCTTAACCGCTGTCATCAATCGTCTGTTAACGCAGCCACTAGAAGAGCGTTTCGCCAGCGAGCCACGTGCCTTGATCGTTGCACCGACGCGTGAGCTAGTCATGCAAATCGGTAAAGATGCACGAGGTCTTGCTGAATTTACAGGATTAAAAGTGGTCACCATCGTAGGCGGCATGGATTACGAAGAACAACGTCGTCAGTTACGGGATCACGTTGTCGATATACTTGTGGCAACTCCAGGTCGATTAATCGACTTCATGGGCAGTCAAGACGTTTACTTAGACGAAGTTGATATTTTGGTATTAGATGAAGCCGATCGAATGTTAGACATGGGTTTCATACCTGACGTTCGTCGCATCGAGCGCGCAACGCCACCCAAAGGTGATCGCCAGACCTTATTCTTCTCTGCAACGTTTACCGACCAAATTCGTCGCTTAATCGACCAGTGGACTCACGAACCTGTTGAAATTACGATCGAGCCCGAAAGTGTGGCAACAGACAATATCGATCAAAAGTTCTTCATGGTCGAAGGGGCTCAAAAATTCAATATTTTGTGCAAATACTTGCGTGACGAAAAAATTGAACGTGCGATTATCTTTGCTAACCGCCGAGATATCACGCGTAACTTATGCGATAAACTGAACAAAAATGGCTTGGTTGCCGGATTATTATCAGGTGAAGTCAACCAGCAAAAGCGCATCAAAACACTCGAACGTTTTCGCGACGGTTCATTGCCTCTTTTAGTGGCTACCGATGTGGCAGGTCGTGGTATTCACGTTGATGGCGTATCACACGTATTCAACTACAACTTACCGGATGATGCAGAAGATTATGTTCACCGTATCGGTCGAACAGGACGAGCGGGCACCAAAGGTATCTCAATTGCGTTAGTGTCAGAAGATGATGCGTTTGAACTACCTGCACTAGAAGAATACTTAGGAACAAAGTTGAAGTTAGAGCAGCCGTAGATGTGCGTCAAAAACGTTCTTTCTTTCAAAACTCGTACAATAAATAGCCTGTTAGTACTTGGGTTATTTATGTGCGTCAGCGTGAGTAGTTATGGTGACATAAAGCCCAGTCCGCAATGGGCTGAGCGTTATCTGCATAAGCACATGCCCATCCTATTAAAAAATAGCCATGCCGATCATGTCATAGCGTTTTATTATTTTGGTCGTTATCAAGATTTTACGATTATGGGATTGGAGCGAGTAAAGGGGGATGATTATGAACCGTCTAATACGATCCTTGTTTTCAAAAACTCTATCTTACAAGGGTATTACGAAGAAGCATTAGTCTTTCCTGCGGGAGTATCAGACCAAGGTCAGGTATTTTTTCCAGCGAATAGTGCAGCTGATCAAAACATCGACTTAGCACAAGGTTCGTACCCAGCGATTACGTTTAATAAGCAATCTGAAACAGCCTCAACCTACATAAAATTGTTACCTTAAAGATAAAAAGTTAAGCGCTAATTTTTTGACTGCGTTGAATGATCTTTTCGGCAAGCCATTCTGGATTATCCAGTGGTAAATCATGTCCTGCTTCTAAATTAAATTCCAACGGAACCTGCCAAAAGTGCGCAAGCTTTTCTGAACACGTCCAGCTGACTAAGCGATCTTCTTTACTGCAATAAACAACACAGTTCGCATTCGCCTGGGAATCGGCAAAATAGTGTGACGCGGCCCAAAGTTGAGCGAACGCATTACGCAAAGAAAGAGGGTGCTTCTCTGCTTCTTTAACCCACTCTGGCGTTAAGTCTATTGACGATGGGGTGTTAGATGTCCACTTTAAGATGGCACGTTCCCGTTTTTCTGTTTGCCAAATATTAGTAATTAAATTCATGACGGCGGGCAATTTCATACGCTGCCAAAAAGGCGATAAATTAGCAAAACTTGAATTAATAATATGAACACTGGCAAATTCAACGCTCGACTTCGACACTAAATCAGCCGCAATCATCCCCCCCATGGAAATTCCCACTAAATGAATTTTACTGCGAGGGTCAATATGATGAGCCGTTAAATAGTTGAGTATTTGTTTATTGATATCATCGGCTATCTCGGCAATAGAAAAAGGCGTCGTTTCTTGAAAGCGATCGCCATTACCAGGAATATCAAAGTAGACA
>JBNMPQ010000126.1:0-7905 GCA_051276935.1 Oleispira sp.
CAGTTTGCTCTAAGACGGTGACATTAAAAGCCGCTGCTGAGACAGGATTGGCATACAATCGTCCACTAACAACTTGCTCGTCCATTTCGATGGATTCATCCTCAAACTCATTGGCTTGAACAGATGGTAGAGAAAGGCCCGCGAAAGACAGGGCTAACGGCAGCAATAGGCGAGTGGGTGTTTTTATAAGCATAAGTAGGTATCTTTAATATTTTAAATAATTGATTAATAATAACATTGGAAATGAGTATCCAGCAGCCGCTCACAGCGAATAAGTAGCCTGCTGATTGTAAAACACTCAACATTTATTGCATTAATTAAACAGCTTTCGTGCTGACAATTTGAGTCTTATACGATGCAGCAACAGAAAGTAGAATCAAACCGCCTCCTACCCCTAACCTAAATACATCGACTTCTTCAGCAAATAGCACAATAGACGCGATGATAGCGATAGGAATATAGCCATTATTCATCACCGCTAACGTGGCAGGTGAAACCCGCTTACTGCCACTATTCCATAAATAGAAACACAACCCAGAAGCAATAACGCCTAAATACAGCAGCACTAAAACTTGTTCATCGTTTATAACAATTTCAGTCCAATTCAATTGCGGGAAACTGACCACGCTGGCAAATAAAGCAGCTCCCAGATACATCCACGCCATGTTCCCGGCATTGCTTTCATTGTCTGCCCAGCGTTGATAATTCCACTGACCAATGGCAAACGCTATATTCGCAAGCTGCAAAATTAAGAAACCGATTAAAAACTCATCTTGGCCTGGCGTTTTAAACACAATAACCGCTGCGCCTGCGATGCTTAATAAAACAGCCGTTGCAGCCATTGCTAGTTTTTTAGGATCACGACTCTTTTTGTCAAAAATAGTATTCAGTGCAATGACATAGAAAGGCGTAAAAATAGTAAATACCGCCACTAAATAACCCGGCAAATACTGATACGACTGAATATAAGCAAGGTACATTATTCCAAACTGTACAACGCCTAATACCATTAAACGTAAACGCATTTTTAGCAGTGAAACTCTAAAAATAAAGGGTACAAAGCATAAGAAGCATAAGATCAGCCGAATGCTCGCGACTAAACCAGAATCTAGGCCGGTCAATTTCCCCTTGATTAAACCAAAAGAGAACGCCCAAATGATCGATACTGCTACTAAACGCCACATACCGGCTACCGTGATAATAGTTATTAAAAAATTGCGTATATCCTACCCAGTTATTCCAGAGTTATCTACGCCATGGCAGCTTATCGCTATACTGTTGTGCGTGTTTTAAACTATTTGAACTGATAGAATTGGTCTTAAATCTTTGGAGAATAATATGGCTCGTTTTATCAGTTTTAATATCAACGGCATTCGTGCTCGCCAGCATCAACTTGAAGCCATTAAAGAAGAACTCGATCCTGACGTAATGGGTTTACAAGAAACAAAGGCCCATGACGAAGTATTTCCTGTTACTGATGTTGAATCGATTGGCTGGCATGTCGAATACTTTGGCCAAAAGAGTCATTACGGTGTTGCATTGGTCTCTAAGAGCAAGCCAATATTTGTACAAAAAGGCTTTCCTAGTGACAACGAAGACGACCAAAGACGCTTGATTCATTGTCGGTATGACATTGAAGGCAAAACAATTGATGTTTTAAATGGATACTTTCCACAAGGCGAAAGTGAAACCCACGAAACTAAATTTCCTGCCAAAGCCAAGTTCTATGCTGACCTCAATAAGTATTTAGACAACGAATTAAAAGACGCGGACAATGTTTTATTAATGGGTGATATGAATATATCGCCTGAAGATACCGACATTGGTATCGGGGAGCCGAACCGTAAGCGCTGGCTAAAAACTAAAAAGTGTTCCTTCTTACCCATTGAGCGTGAATGGTATCAAGATTTACTGTCTCGTAATCTGACTGATACCTACCGTAAACACTACCCAACCAGTAATGATAAATTTAGCTGGTTCGATTACCGGTCAAAAGGTTTTGCTGATGAACCTAAGCGCGGATTGCGAATAGACCATATTTTAACCACCCCAGCGTTAACAGAAGCCTGTACGTCTGCTGATATTAGTTATGACATTCGTGGAATGGAAAAGCCGTCTGATCATGCACCCATCTGGTCAGATTTTGACTTCACAAAACTATAGTTAATGTTTTAATTAATAGAAAATCCATTAATGGAGTGCATTAAAACCTCATTAATGGATCCCTTCACAAGCCTTCTGCATCATTGATAAAACTTTCAATTCACGGTTCTAATTTAAGCGTCAAATTTGTGAACTTTGCTCTGCCAATTACACGAACAAATGTTAAACTTAGCGAATAAATAATTGCCATATCCATCATTTTTAACAGTAGAAGGTAAATGTACACATGAGTTTAGAATTATTATCCACCCTAGAAGCTAAGATTCAAACCACCCTTGAAACGATGGAATTATTGAATTTAGAAGTTGAAGAAGAAAAACAGAGAAATGAATCATTACAAGAAGAAAACAAAACTTTAAAAGAAGAAAATATCCAGCTTCAAGCAGAACGCCAAACATGGAATGATAAAGTCGTTGGTCTAGTCGATTTACTTAGAGAAGACAGTGAATAAAGTCTAAGTATAAATCAGCTCATACCTCAGGGTTGAGCTGACGATTCATCGAACTTTTATTAACAACCCCTATTAAGTCTTTAACACTTCAAGCTGCTGCATATAATCTAACCAAGCTTTAGCACTGTTAGTTGAATCGGGTTCTTTAAGAGCTTTAGAGAAATAGACTTTAGCATTCTGATATTCTTCTAACTCAAAATACGCATTCCCTTGCATCAAAAAACTCAAACCCCGTTTTTTACCGGTAAGACCTAATGATCTGGCTTTAGTAAAGCTTGATACTGCGCCGTTAAAGTCTGATTCATCAAATTGCAGTTGCGCACTTCGATAGTAAAGCTTTGCCGCTTCTTGCTTGGTCTCAATCTTATTCACTTCCCCTTTCTCTTTTAACGACTTATCCGCTAGCTGTAGAGAATATTCAGCGGCGTTAATGAAGGCTGTTATTGCTTGTTTTCTCTCACGACTTTGAAGCCACGCCGATGCCAGCAATTTCCAATTATCGTCATTAAGCGTTATTTTTTCTTGCTCGAGCAACTTCTGCAATATTCTTCCTGCACGCTCAGGAACACCTTCAGTAATCAATAATTGAACGAGAATAATCAAACCCTCTTCTTTCACTAAAATATTACGAACATTAGCCAACTGTAAAACGTTGAGTGCTTCTTTTGGTTTATTCAGCATCTGTTGCAGTGAGGCTTGCTGTAACCAGTATTCTTCTTTTGTTTCATTTATTACAATCAACTGGTCCAATACACTGATGGCCTCTGAGTATTGTTTTAACTGATAGTGTGCCGCCATTAGCATCTGCAACCAATTTTCTCTTGGTTGCTTCGAGCGCTCAATACCTTGCTTTAACCACACAATGGCATTTTTGAAATCTTGTTTAAGCTGAAAAGCTGAGCCCAGAGTAATAAAAGCCATTGAATTTGTAGAGCCCACCTTTTCTTTTTCTGCTGCTTCGACTCTTATCTTCAAAACGGAGATTGCTTCTACTATTTGGCTATCCGCTAGATAAAGCTGTGCAACATTGGTGGCTAACGATACCGCCTGAGTCGCTTTCATCGCTTCGAGCGCCAAGGCTTTATTGAAATAGGTTAATGCCTGAGTGCTGTTTTCTTGTGCCAGAAACAATTGGGCATGAATCTGATACGTTAACGCCAAACCAAAACCGGGGGTCAGATTCTCCTCTAAATCTTTAAGACCGTCTTCGACCTCAGAGAATTTATTTTCTGTCAGTAGTGCTTGTATATCATTTAGCGCCTGGTAAGTTTTGGGCGATAACGACGGGCTAGCCGCATTGGCATTAAAAGAAATTAATCCCAATGAACAAATGATACCAAACATCAGCAACGTCGCTATTTTAGCGTCGTAAAAAAATCGAGACACGATATCAGCCTTTATCCAAAGTATATTCAAGGGTTTGAGTCACCGACTGTGGCTGTGGCTTGCCATCGATAATTTGTGGTTTGAATTTGTATTTATATAAGGCACGTATCGCCGAGCGTTCAAAAACACCTCTAGGCTTAGAATCAACGATTTCAACTGAATCGACCGTACCTTGAACATTGACTTCTAACCTGGCTTTAACAAAACCTTCAATATTTCGACGTTTCGCTTTACTGGGATACTGCGCAGGCATTCGCACCAAAGGAATTACATCACCATCACCAAAGCCCATGCCAATTTGCGCATCGCCTAATAAACTTCTGTTCGCCAACGACAAATCAGGGTTGATGTTGGGCATGCGCATCGCGATTTGTTTCATCGGCGTATTTTGCTGAGCAGCTTGTTCTGGTGGCATGGGAGGTTTTTTAGGCCTAGGAGGTTCTTTCTTATCTCGCTCTTTAATACGACTTTCGCTATCTTGCTTTAAACGGATAAAATCTATAACCGTTTGCTCGCCCTGATTATTATTCTGCGCGCCGTCACTGCTCACCATGCCACTCATCACTGCAAAGATGCTGCCGGTGACGATAATAGAACAGAGGAACGCTAAAATAAGTTTCATGTTAGCTTCCCGAGATTTCGGCTGAGATAGAAATATTACTAACGCCAGCCAATCTTACTTGATCCATTACTTTAACCAACAACCCTGTATTGGAGTATTCGTCTGCCTGAATAATGACGGCACCTTGTGGGTTCTCGGCTTTTAAACGCTCAATGTTGGCACGAACTGCACGCACATCAATCGAACGACGATCAATCCAAATTTCACCGTTGGGTCGAATCGCCACTAAAATATTGCTGCCTTTTTGCTGCACCGCTGTTTCGGCACTGGGGCGGCTTACAGTAACGCCCGACTCTTTAACAAACGAGGTCGTAACAATAAAGAAAATAAGCATGATAAAAACAATATCCAACATCGGAGTAATGTCGATATCACTGTCATCGCTTTCTGTGGCGGTATGTCGTCTTCTGCTCATAAATGTTTATCCATTACCGTAATCAGTCACTATTAATCCATAACGATTATTGGTCTATTAATCTGTCGTCAAAATATCGGCCAATCGTTGATGACCTTGCTGCGCCAAGCGCTGGAAACGCGTTTTAAAATACAGCCCCGTTAGCGCAACTAATAACCCCGCCATGGTTGGCAGTGTTGCTTGAGATATGCCCGCTGCCATCGCTCTCGCATTACCAGTTCCTGTAATCGCCAATACATCAAAAACGCTAATCATCCCCGTAACCGTTCCCAGTAATCCTAGCAAAGGACAAATGGCGATTAATAACGTAATAAACGATAACCACGTTTGAGTTTCTACTTTAAATTGACTGATCATATAGCGACGAATTTGGCGGGCCGTCCACGAGCTGCGTTCACCTCGATCAGCCCAGTGCTGGCAATAATTTTTAATGCGACTTGGCATCGTCCGATAAAAGAACCATAAGCGTTCTAAAATTAACGTCCATAACATGACGCAGACAACTAAAATGCCATACAGTACGGGGCCGCCACGATCAAGAAAATCAAATAACCAGGCTAGCATAATTATTTATCTTTCTTTGTTAGGGTGTTCCGCGCTTCCATCGCAGTCGCAATCAAACCCGCGGCTTGTTCATCGAGAATCTGAACGAGGCGCTTGCTCTGACTGCTCACTACGTTGTGAGAAAGTAATAACGGAATCGCCGCTACCAAACCTAATACTGTCGTGATAAGCGCTTGTGAAATACCACCGGCCATTAATTTAGGATCGCCCGTACCAAAATTAGTGATCGCTTGGAATGTCGCAATCATACCGGTCACTGTTCCTAGCAGGCCCAATAATGGGGCTATGGCAGCAAACAGCTTGATCATCGATTGCGCCTTCTCTAACTGCGGAACTTCTTTTAGAATCGCTTCGTCAATTTTAAGCTCGAGTGTTTCTAACTCTTGATCCGTGTTATTGAGCGCAGCCGCGGTAGCTAAAACACGACCCAAAGGATTATCAATATTAGGCTTATCTAGATGTTTAATTTGATCTTCTACTTTTTTGCGAATGGCAAACAAACTGGTCAAGCGCCACGCCGCTAGTAATAAGCCAATAATTGCCAAACCAATAATGATATATCCCACTAATGCACCCTGCTTAATACGGCCTAACAAATCGGGATTGGATAAAACCAATCCTAACAAGGCGCCTCGGGTTGGATCTAAGCCCATCGCTTTGAATTCACCACTATCCGCTTCAAGATAATCTGAAATCAAACCCGTTTGGTCTGGCTGGCGAGCCATTGAAATTAGACGGCCTGTTTCTTCATCGAAACGAAGGTAACCCTGGTCAGTAATCGCATTAAAAGCACCGATGCGGGTTACCAATTGCTCGACTTCACTGCCATCATTTTGTACGACTTGTGCTTTAAACTGGCTGATCTGTCCGGTCAGTGTCATTTCTTCTTGCAGGGTAAGCCACAACGCTTGGAGTTCTTTAATATTTGGAAGTTCTTTGGCCTGCGAAAGTTTTTCTAAGTCCGCCGCACGAGTGGGTTTTTCTGCGCGCGTCAAACTGGTATGTAAGGTGCCGTTTAGATCATCAGCGACTTGGCGAACTACTCCAAACATTTCACCTAAATTACCAACACGCAAACGGAGTTGATCTTCTTTTTCCGATAACGTTTTTTCATTTTTATCAAAGCTAGCTTTCAAATCATCGGCTGTGTTTTGCTCAGATTTTAATGCTTTTTTTGCTTGACTCAGCAATATGCTTTGGTTTTTTTTATTCTGTTTAAACAGAGTTTCACGCTGTTTATTGATGTCAGTTTCTTGCATCTGAAATTGTTTAACTTGCTGCAACAGTCCTTCTAACGTTTTAACATCAGCGACTTTAGTCTCTTCTGCATAAGCGGTGGGCACATAATTTAATAATGCTGCACTTACAACAATGGCGGCCGTTACGATTTGGGATAATTTAAAAACGCTCATGTTATAGACTCCCTGCTGAGCTTTCGATCGGGGTCGGTGCAATAATGGGCAACGTTAATAATTCAGGTGCGGCCGTTTGGCGAGCGACGTCCTGTGCTTTTCTGATATCACGTAATAATGAAGAGTCGAGGGTTAGCCACTGCGAAGACGCTTTATTCCAAGCCCAAGCAGTATCACCTGAGAGTGTTAATCGATATAAGACCGTGCGACCAATGCGCAGGTAGTCGTAAACGATATTATCGTCTGCTTTTTCACGATAAGTTTCTAGCGTACGGCCATATTCCACCTCAATCTGAAAGGCTTCTAATACACGACGGTATTTTTCCGACACGGTAATATCTGCACGGGTCATCAACTCACGCAGTTTAGATAAGCGCGTCGCGCGTTCTTTCTGTAGAAAGGGTAAGTCGAGTCGATTGAATTGTTCTAGCGAATCCAGCATCTGACTCATTAATGGCAAAATACCTTGTTCAGTAAATTCTATATCACGAACTTGCTGGTCAATTTTTATGATTTCGGACTTTTGATTTTCTACAATCGCCGACATTTGTTTGTTATACAATTCTAACTGATCGATCTCGCTATTTGTCGCGCGATAATCTTGTAATAAAACTTGGTAAGCATCATCCAACGAGTCGACTGCTTGCTGTGACTTCATGGATTGACTGATCCCTTTGTCAACGCCAGAACGCCCTTCAATCAATATATCGGCATCCGCATTTGCCATACTAGCACCCGTTAATAGGCTTATACTAATGGCAAGATGTCTAACAAGACTCGCCGTTAAAGTAGAGCTTATTGTTGATCCGTTTACTGACTTCTGCCAAGAAAAAGACATCAAAAAAATTCCTGCATAAAATATGAAAAGCCGTTGCTAGTAATTTAGATAAAG